>JBGSJN010000110.1:0-2761 GCA_041741995.1 Bacillota bacterium | reverse complement strand
TGAGATTTTATATACTGAGAATAATTTATCTGAAGATTTGTATTTTACTTTTCATCAGATAGTGCATTATGCCAAGGATGATGTTTCTGTTATGAGAGCCTTGTTAGAAGGTCTATGGTTAATTGAGCAAAATGCTGAAGGTAAGAATAGGGATTTTGTTATTGAGTATGCTAAAGAAATATATACAAAGTCATTACCTAGTCATAATAACAAAATGGATGTTGCTTATTTGGAAGAGATATATTCTAAATTTTGTTAATAGTTAGGAGCAATAATATTGACTCCATCTGGAATTAGTGAAAAATTTGCCCTTATAACTCTTTCTATCTCACCGTCGATATTTAACATAAAACCTCCCTTTGAATAGAGGGAGATTTTGTTTGTCTGGTAGCTTTGAACTTCTCTTAGGGTATCGTGGCCACCTCTAATTAAAGTAGGAAATAGTTTTAAAATACGTAAAGGCTTGGCTTCATCAATGTGATATAATTCGAAGTCTTTAGAATATATATTGGCGCGAGGAGCTATTTTCATACCACCTCCATAGTATTTACCGTTAGCTACAGCTATTAGTAGAGTTGATTTATGATGTATTTGATCATTAAAGGTGATTTTTGATTTAAAGCTCTTGTATTTAAAGACAGTATAGAAGATGCCCAATATATAGGCTCCCTGTCCATTTAGAAAAGGAAGTTTTTTAAATTGTCTTGCATTGTGTACTACCTCTGCATCTATTCCTGCTGATGCTACATTAAGAAAATATCTGTTATTAACTTGGCCCATACTGCATTTTTTTATTGTGCCTTCTATAGTTCTAGTCAAAAGGTTTTCATCATTTTTTGTATCAAGACTCCTAAAATAGTCGTTACCACTTCCTGCTGGAATTACTCCAAGAGCACTATTGCTACCAGCAAGTCCGTTTAGCACCTCATTAAGAGTACCATCACCTCCGATGGAATAAACTCTCCAATCATCATTTTTTACAACTTCTTTGGTTATTGTTGTTGCGTGTCCTTGTTCTTTAGTAAGTTTGATGACGTAAGTATCTTCTTTGTCTTTAAAGTAATTTTCAATTTTTTCAATGTACTTACTGGCATTTCCTTTACCAGCTACAGGATTTATGATAAATAAATGTTTCATAGGGCTCCTTTATAGTAGTTCTGTTCTTAGTTTGTCTATGTAAGCTGTTTGGACGTGGATTATTTCTATTAGGGTGATTCCGTTTGTGCCTTTTAAGGTTGCGAATCGTGCTATTGTTTCCTTTAGTGAGGTTTCTTTGATATTTATTGTTTTGATGAATTGGTCTATTTCCATATTTCACCTCCGAATTAAGCCAATTATAGCATGAACAGGTATAAAGGTGGAAGTTGCAAATGTAGCTAATTTCCTTAAATATACTTAAACTTTCAATTGATTTTTCCTTTATTTTCACATAGTTAACAAAAAACTCTTGTATTATATGTATGTAAGGGAAAACCTTACGATAATAATAATAATTTTTTTCATCCAAAACCTTCTAAAAGCACCTCTCTTGAAGAGGTGCTTTTAATTTATATGTTTAGTACAAAAAATCTATGTCACATTAATATGTGTTAACTTTCAATTACTTTCCCCTAGGTTTTCACCTGTTTAACAAACTAATTGGTTATTATATGAGTGTGAAGTTAATCCTTACATAAATAATAATTTTTTTCATCCAAACCTTCCAAAGGCGCCTTTCTCGGAAAGGTGCCTTTTAATTTGCGATTTTATTGAATTCATACTATTCCCGTAGTATAATCTAAATAGAGTTTGGAGGGTTATTGATGAAAGTATCTACGAAGGGCAGGTATGCCATAAGGCTGATGATAGACATAGGTATTCAAAATAATGGTTATGTTAGATTAAAGGATGTTGCCAAGAGACAGGAAATATCTATCAAGTATTTGGAGCAAATAGTAGGAAGCTTGCAGAAAGCAGGATTGTTACTTAGTTCAAGAGGGGCTCAAGGTGGTTATAAACTTGCTAAGGACCCAGAGAACTATAAAATAGGTGAAATTCTTAGAGCCACTGAAGGTAGTATTGCACCAGTAAGTTGTCTTGATGATGATATTAATAATTGTAATAGAAACCATCTTTGTTCAACCCTGGATTTTTGGAAGGGTTTGTATGATGTGATCAATGATTATCTTGATAGTCATAATCTAGCTGAATTAATGGAAATAGAAAAAAACAATCAACAAAAGAATATAGACTATAGCATATAGATTTTATACATATAGTTCATAGAAGCGGGAGCAGAATTTATTTTCTGCTCTTTTTATTTTATTTAAAATAGGTGTTGACAATGCTTTCCTGATTGAATATAATTAAAACATACTAAACATATAGGAAATATATACAATGGAGGTGCAAGCATGAACAATAGTAAAAAAATCTGGGGAAATAATAGACGAATGTGCTGTTGTAGCATGTGTAGCATCAGAGATTAATTAAAAAAACTAATGATTTATAAAAGAAGAATAATAACAAAAATAAACAATGAAAACAAATGAAAACCTACAAGTTTGCAGGTTGAATGAAGAAAGAGGTAAAAATATGAGCGACAAAAAATTAAAATTTGAAACATTACAATTACATTTAGGACAAGAAGAAGCAGACAGCGCAACAGGATCACGTGCTGTACCAATATATCAAACTACATCTTATGTATTTAAGGATTTTGACCAGGCGGCTAATAGATTTAATCTAAGCGAAGCAGGTAATATCTATACAAGATTAATGA
>JBGSJN010000109.1:0-2063 GCA_041741995.1 Bacillota bacterium | reverse complement strand
TGTGTACACGGAAGGATAAAAGCCTGGGAGATATTTAAACAATATTTCCCAAGGCTTATTTTTTTGCATAGAAAGGAGAAATCAAAATGCCATGGATCTACCTCACCATAGCCGGAATATTTGAAATAGTATGGTCTATTCAACTAAAGAACTCACTTGGCTTTAGTGTTTTAATACCAAGTATACTCACTGTAGTTGGTATGACAATCAGCATCTACTTCCTATCACTGGCTTTAAAAACCCTACCCCTAGGCACAGCCTACGCAATCTGGACAGGAATAGGTATAGTCGGCACAGTCATCTTTGGAAGCATCTTTATGAAAGAACCATTAGATGTACTAAGAATAATATTCATCCTATTCATAATAACCGGAGTCATAGGACTTAAACTATTCGCAGTCAAATAGCTTGCTAAACGCCTCTGAAATAGCTTTTTATAGTAATAGTAATTAGCTCAATTCCAGGGGACTATTTTGTAGGAAATTTAACGAACGCTAGTGAGATGAAAATTTTAAAAATATTTTTAAAAACTCTTGTAAACCGGTTTCATTTTTCACCTCTTTTGAGTAGCACCTCTGTCATCCTGGAAGGTGGTACTTTTTAATAAAATATTTTTTAATTAAGGTATTGTAATCCGTTTCTTAAGTTGCTATAATCTAGTTAACCGTTTAACTAATAAGTCGTAGAACAAAAACTAATTGTAAAATAGATAATATGATTGATTTTATATGATGGAAATATTTTTTTAATAAGGGGGACATATGACAACAATCAACGATGTAGCCAAACTAGCAGGAGTTAGTAAAGCTGCAATATCAAGATACCTAAGTGGAACATTAAAACCAAAGAAAGAAACTATTAAAAGAATAGAAGAAGCCATTGCAGAAACAAATTATACCCCTAACAGAATGGCCGCATCAATAAGAACTAAAACATCCAATACCATAGCAATAGTAATACCATCAGCAAAGAATATAGCATTTGCCGAAATGACAGAAGCCATAAACGACGAATTAGCGCCATATGGATATTCTATGGTGACATATACAACAAACGAAAAACTAGAGCAAGAAAAACTTGCTTCAAACAAAATCAGAGAAAACAGAATTGATGGTGCAATTTTTATAACAGAACCGAAAGGTAATAAAGATATGAGCCATATAGATCTACTAGAAGAAAGCGGCATAAAAACACTGTTGATAAACAGATTTTTTGAACCAAACAAATACAGTAATATATCAATTGATTGCTACAATGGTGGAAAAGAAGTAGTTAAATATCTGATAGAAACAAATCACAAAAAAATAGGACTAATACTTGGTTGGGAAAATCAAGATCAATCCGAACTATACAAAAAAGCCTATAAGGAACAGTTGCTCGAAATGGGTTTGAATATAGATGATAATTTAATTGAATACTGTAATTTTGAAGAAACTAAAACTCGCAATATAGTAGAAGATCTAATACAAAGAGGTGCTGACTCTATTTTTGCAATGTCTGACAGAACAGCAATAATTGCTCTTGATGTATTAGAAGAAAAAAATATAGATGTTCCAAACAAAATCTCGGTTGTCGGTTATGGAAACACTCAATTCTCTAAATTAGTCAAAATGACTTCACTAGATGGTAAAGGGGAGTTGATTGGTAAATTGGCAGCTCAAATGCTTTTAAAAAAACTAAGAGGTGTAGATGAAGATGAATTTAAACTTCTGTCTACAAGTATTGTAACAAGAAATACTACCAAAAAGATTTAATAAAAAGTGTTATATGCAGTTTTTTAAAATCTATTAGTAAATCGATTAACTAACTTTTCAAATGTTCAAAGTATTCTAAAAATATATAAAAAATTAAAATTACTTTAGTAAATCGATTAACGAATATTATAGAACTTCAGATTACGAAAGGACAAGATTTTATGGAATTAGTATCATTCATCGTCAATGATAAGAAAGTAGAATTAGCAGTAGAAAAAAATTGGACACTATTAAAAGTATTAAGGGAGAAATTAGACTTAACAGGAGCCAAACCTGGTTGTGAAACTGGAGATTGTGGAGCTTGTAAAG
>JBGSJN010000108.1:0-12422 GCA_041741995.1 Bacillota bacterium | reverse complement strand
TCATATCTTCCACTACTAGAAGTTTGAATTCACTTGAGTATCTTTCGTTTGGTATTCCCTTTGGCATAGAAAAACTGCACCCCTTTCGTTATTGTGTGGATATTATACCACATGTCTAACTTTTGGGGTGCAGTTCAATTAACCGAAACCTTTTTTGAAAATTAATTTATTTTTTATTCTTCTATAACTTCAATGACTTCTATTTCTTCAATAACTTCATCATCAGTTGATTTGTGAAGTAGATTGTAAACTAGGCCTGCTAGTAATCCACCAATTATTGGGAATAATATGAATACCCAAAGGTCTGTCCAAGCAGTTTTTTCAACAAATCCAACTATGAAGGCTGGTCCAAAACTACGAGCAGGATTCAATGAAGCACCACTAACTTGTAATCCCATTATGTAAGCAGCACCAAAGAATAAGCCAATACCAATGCCGGCGTTGTGACGAGTTCTATTGCATCGTACATTTTGCAAATAGCTACTTGTTGATGATAAGAAGATATATACGAATAGGAATGTTGCAATAAGTTCAAATATAATTGCGGCTGTTAGAGAATAACTGCCCAATGTATTTGCTCCGATTCCATTTTGTCCTAAGCCAAAGCTTAATTCATATTCCGGCTTACCAATAGCAATTAAATAAACTGCAATAGCACCAAGAACTGCACCAGCTAATTGAGCTACGATGTAGTAGACACTGTCTAAAACAGTAATTCTCTTACTTACTAATGCTCCAAGAGTTACCGCTGGGTTAATATGCGCTCCTGATACTCTACCGAAAGCACTGTAAATACCTATTAAGGCTAATGAGTAGGCTAGTGCAACTCCTAATTGACCAACCATGTTTCCCGCTAATACGTAGGTACCAGAACCTATAAATACTAGAGTAAAGGTTCCTATTAATTCGGAAATATACTTTTTCATTTTACCAACACCTTTCATTTGTTTTATAGCCACAATTATAACATATTTATATTATAAAAATTATAATATCACATAAAATTCAGTTAGTTTATGGTAGAATTAAATGGTAAATAATTTTTATGGAGGGTTACATGGAACTTAATTTTAAATCTAATAGTAAATATCTGGCTGAGGTTGCAATAATTGCAGCTATATATACAATTTTAACTGTTATGTTGTCATGGATAAGTTATGGTCAAATTCAATTTAGAGTAGCTGAAGCTTTATTGGTGCTTGTACTATATAAAAAAAGTGGACTGGCAGGATTAGTTCTTGGTTGTCTTATAGCTAATATTTTCAGTCCTATTGGATGGCCGGACATAATATTTGGAACAACAGGTAGTGTTCTAGCGGTTTATGGTATTTACTTGTTGAAAGATAAGAATATATTTATATCATTGTTACCTGGAATAGTAGCAAATGGGATACTAGTTGCTCTTGAATTAAAGTTGTTTTTTAACTTACCTTATTTCCTTAGCTTGGTATATGTGGGTGCTGGGCAAGCTGTTGTAATTTATGCTCTTGGAATTCCATTGTATTATGCTTTGAAGAAAATTGGCTTTAAAAATGATTATGAAAACGTTTTGATAAATTAAATCATTGCATTTTATAAATGTTTGGAGTATCCTTAAAATTGGGTTGTTTTTGTATGTAGGAGGACTAAATACCCCAGTTATATTTACAATTTTAATTTTAATTATGGAGGTGCCATATGTCTGAAAATTTAAAAAAAACTCCCCTAAATCAAGATCACTATGATTTAGGAGCTACGATGGTGGATTTCGGTGGTTGGGATATGCCCGTACAATACACAGGAATTCTTGACGAGCATAAAGCTGTAAGGGAGAAGTGTGGACTATTTGATGTAAGCCACATGGGTGAAATTTGGATTAATGGAAAGGATTCTACTGCTTTTATCAATTATTTAGTTTCAAGCGACATCTCACCGATGGTTGGCGGACAAATTAAATATGGCGTGTTAATGATGCCTACTGGTAAAGCTGTTGATGATCTATTGGTATATAAATACACTGACACTAAATATTTATTAGTAGTTAATGCTTCAAATACTGATAAAGATCATAAATGGATTTTAGAGCAAAAGGGATCTTTTGAAGTTGAGATTGACAATCAATCTGCAAATGTTGGAGAAATAGCCATTCAAGGCCCTCTAGCAGTTTCTATCCTACAAAAACTGACAGAGACTAACTTAAATGGAATAAAATATTATTACTATCAAGAAGGAAAAGTAGATGGTGTCGATGCTATCATTTCTAGAACTGGTTATACAGGCGAAGATGGATTTGAAGTTTATGTAGCTTCTGACAAAACTAGCCAAGTATGGAATGCTATTCTTAAAGCTGGCGGAGAAGATATTATTCCTTGCGGATTAGGTGCAAGAGACACATTAAGATTCGAAGCTAAAATGCCACTTTACGGTCACGAGTTATCTGACAAGATTTCCCCACTTGAAACTGGACTTGGAAAATTTGTCGAACTAGACACTAAAGGTGACTTTATTGGCAAGGAAGCCTTGGCTAAAGAAAAAGCTGAAGGTAGAAAAAGGAAAATCGTGGGTATTGAAATGGTCGGCAGAGGTGTTGCTAGAGATCACTTCCCTGTTAAAAAGGACGGAGTGTTAGTTGGTGAAGTGACTTCTGGAAGTTATGCTCCAACACTTGGCAAGAACCTAGGACTAGCTATCGTACCAGTAGAACTAAAGATAGACGATATTGTTACTGTGGAGATCAGAGGCAAAGATATTGAAGCTAAAATCGTAAAGACTCCATTTTATAAAAGAGGATAAACGAGTTAAAAATAAGAATTTTTAGAAAGGTGGAGATTTTATGAATTATATACCTGTTACCGAGCTTGAAAAAGAAGAAATGCTCAAAGAAATAGGAATTAATTCTATTGATGAATTATTCAGAGATATTCCTGAAGAATTAAGATTTAAAGGTGAATTAAAATTACCTAAGGGTTTATCTGAATATGAAACAAGAAAAGCATTAATCAAAATGGCGGCAAAGAATACTGATATGAATCAGCTTGCAAATTATATGGGAGCTGGAGCTTACAACCACTACGTTCCTACACTAGTGGACCATTTACTAAGCAGATCAGAATTTTACACTGCTTACACACCATACCAACCAGAAATAAGCCAAGGAACTTTACAAAGCATCTATGAGTTTCAAACCATAGTTTGTGAGTTATTTGGTATGGATGTTTCAAATGCATCTGTGTATGATGGAGCTACTGCAGTTGCAGAGGCAATGGTTATGGCTTGCGACAAGAAAAAAACTGAAATAATCTTATCAAAAGGATTACATAAAGAATATTCCGAAACAGTTGAAACCTATGCCAATGGTATGGGATTCACAGTTAAATATGCAGAATTAGAAGATGGAATAACACCTGTTGAGGCATTTGAAGCACAAGCTACAGATGCAACAGCTGCTTATGTTGTTATGTATCCAAATTTCTTTGGTTGCATTGAAGATATTCAAAAAATCGCTGATGCAGCACATGCTAGAAAAGCCTTGCTAATAGTATCAGTAAGTGACTTGTCTGCAATGGGTATCTTGGAGGCTCCAGGAAACCTAGGAGCTGATATTGTATGCGGTGATGGAATGCCTTTCGCTGGACCTTTAAGTTTTAGTGGGCCAAGTATTGGTTTGATTGCAACTACTGATAAATTAATCAGAAAATTACCTGGACGTATTGTAGGTATTACTGAAGATTTAGAAGGAAAGAGAGCTTTTGTTTTGACAATGCAAGCTAGAGAGCAACACATTAGAAGAGAAAAAGCATCTTCAAACATATGTTCAAACCAAGCTTTGTATGCTTTGGCTAACAATATTACTTTATCAACGCTTGGGAAATATGGACTAAAAGAAATGGCTGAGAATACATTGACCAATGCCCATTACTGCAGAGATAAACTTCTGGAGATTGATGGAATTGAAATGCTTTATGATCAACCATTCTACAGTGAATTTGCACTTAAGTTACCAATTCCTGCCAGAGTTCTTCAAAAACATTTATTAAAACATGAGATTCTAGGTCCGGTGGACATGGGAATCTTTGATGAAGAATTGTCTAATATAGGCTTGTTCTTCGTAAGTGAGATCCGTTCAAAAGATGATATGGATCGTTTAGCTTTAGCAGTGGAGGTGATTATCAATGAGCAAAGATTTATTTAACCAAACAGAGGCTTTGATTTTTGATAAAAGTAGACCTGGTCATAAAGCTTATTTTTTACCTGAAATGAATATTGAAAAGTTAGATAAGAATAAAGTTATACCTAGTCATTTAATTAGAAAAACTGAAGCTGATTTACCAGAAGTAAGTGAAATTGACGTTGTGCGTCACTTTACTCACTTATCTAATAAGAATTTTGGAGTTGACACAGGTTTCTATCCATTAGGATCGTGTACAATGAAATACAATCCTAAGTTAAATGAGAATACTGCACGTTTACCAGGATTTTCTTGGTTACACCCATACCAACCAGTTGAAACTATTCAAGGTGCTTTACAATTAATGTACCTTACACAACTTTCATTGGCTGAAATTACTGGTATGGATAAAGTTACTTTACAACCTGCAGCAGGAGCACATGGTGAATTAGCTGGTATTAAAATAATCAAAGCATACCATGACAGTAAAGGTGATACAAAAAGAACAAAAATCATAGTTCCAGACTCAGCTCATGGTACAAATCCTGCTACAGCTACAATGGCTGGTTTCCAAGTAATTGAAATCAAATCATCATCAGAAGGTGATATTGATTTAGATGCATTGAAAGCCGTTGTTGGAGATGATACTGCTGGATTTATGTTAACTAACCCTAGTACGTTAGGCCTGTTTGAAAGAAATATTAAAGCAATTGCTGAAATCATTCATGGTGCTGGTGGATTGCTATATTATGATGGTGCTAATACTAACGCTATTATGGGAATAACAAGACCTGGTGATATGGGCTTTGACGTATGTCATGTAAACTTACACAAAACATTTGCAACACCTCACGGTGGTGGTGGACCTGGATCAGGACCTGTTGGGGTTAAAGAGTTTTTAGCTAAATTCTTACCTATTCCAACTGTTGAGTATGTTGCTTATAAGGACAAATATATATTAAACTATGACAAACCAGAAAGCATTGGTAGAATGAAAAGCTTCTATGGTAATTTTTCAGTTATAGTAAGAGCTTACACATATATCAGAGCACTTGGAGCGGATGGACTTAAAATGAGTTCAGAATATGCTGTACTTAATGCAAATTATTTGAAGAAATTAGTTGGCAAACACTTGGCGGTTGAGGCACCAGAAAGATTCTGTATGCACGAATTTATATGTACTCCAAAAAATATACATGAAACAGGAGTTCATACATTAGATATTGCCAAGCGTATGATTGACTATGGATATCATCCACCTACAATTTACTTCCCGTTGATTGTAGAAGAGGCAATGATGATTGAACCTACAGAAACTGAAGGCATTGAGACTCTAAAAGAATTTGCCGATGTAGTTGCAGCTATAGTAAATGAATGTAGGACAGATGCTGAAATTGTAAAAACTGCTCCTCATACAACTTACCTTAGAAGACTAGACGAAGTTAAAGCGGCTAGAGAACCTAACTTAAGATACAGAAGAACAGTTAAAGCATAGAATTCTTTTTAAAATCAAAGGAATGAATCAATAGATTCATTCCTTTTTTTATCTTCTATTGACAAATCTATATTGTTATGGTCAAATAAAGTCAGAGATAGTCAGAGATAGTCAGAGGTGAAGAAGATGCCAAGTATTAGTGATATGATCGAGAAATTTATTCTTAATATAGTGGAAAACAGTGAAGAAGGTATAATACATATACAAAGAAACGACTTATCTACTAGATTCTCCTGTGTTCCGTCACAAATCAACTATGTTATAAAGACTAGATTCACAATAGAAAGAGGTTTTCTAGTTGAAAGTAAAAGAGGAGAAGGTGGCTTTCTTAAGATTGTTAAAATACCAGTGATTCAAACTAAAGTTTATTTGGAAAGAGTAAGCATTGGGATTAATAACTACATTGGAGCAGAACAAGCTAAGAACTTTTTAAAAGGTTTAGTTGAGGAAAATATTTTAAATGAAAGAGAAAAGAATATAATCTGGCAGTTGTTAAAAGATGAAAGTCTACCATGTGACAGAGAAAATAAAGGCTATCAAAGAGGGAAAATGTTAAGGAATTTAATTGGTTATCTTGCCAAAGAAGGAGGAAAAAGATGATTTGTCAAGTTTGTGGAAAAAATGAAGCTACAATATGTATGGTTAAAATGTCTAATAATAATAAGGAGACTTTATATATTTGTCCAGTTTGTGCAGAACAAATGGATGAAAAATTGCTAGGAAGCATCAATCAGTTATTAAGTCCTATTTTTGATACTTTTTTTAATAAAAGTAACAAATTAGGATATGACATAAATCAAATATGTCCCACATGTGGACAAACAAAAAGAGAATGGGATGAAAGAAATACACTCAACTGTAAGGATTGTGTGCAATTCCTTGATTCTGAAGAAATACATATTGGAAAAATACCTAAAAACAATAAAGAAGAATTATATGTCATCAATCTAATTAAAGAAAAAGAAGGACATCTAAAGAAGTTAATAGCTGAAGAAAAATATGAGGAAGCTGCAAAGATAAGAGATGAGATTAAAGACTTGAAAGGGGACTTTCTAGATGATAAACAAACTTCCTAATTGGCTAAATGCTAAAGGACATGAAGGGAATATAGTGATTTCCAGTAGAGTAAGACTTGCTAGAAATATAGAGGGTCAACTTTTTCCACATCGTATGTCACCAGAGGATAAGGAAAAGTTAATAGATTCAGTAAAGGAAACAATTGATTCATCAAGTTTTAAAAAAAGTGTAGGTGAAATGAAGTTATCTAAGATGGATGAACTTTCTGGACTGGATAGAGAATTTTTGCTTGAAAAGCATTTAATAAGTCCGAATATGTTAGATCAATATCACAATCGCGGGTTAGTATTAGGTCTTGATGAAAGTATTAGCATATTGATTAATGAGGAAGATCATTTAAGAATACAAAGTTTTTTTAGTGGACTTAATCTTCAAGATGCCTTTATTATAGCTGATAAAGTTGATGATGCACTAGAAAAGTTCTATAGTTATGCTTATCATGAGAAATATGGCTATATTACCTCATGTCCTACAAATATAGGTACTGGAGTTAGGTTTTCGGTTATGATGCATCTACCTGCTTTATCTATGACTGGAGGCTTGAAAGAAGTTCAAAGGAGTCTTAAACATGATGGTTTTGTAATTAGAGGCTTCTTTGGAGAAGGCAGTGAAGGTTATGGGAGTTTGTATCAAATATCTAATCAGTTCACAATAGGTGTAAAGGAAGAAGATATTATGATAGGATTAGAAAAGAGAATAAATGATATCCTTATTAAGGAAAAAGAAAGCAGGGAGCATTTATTCAAACAAAAGAAATATGAAATGCAAGATATGATTTATAGGGCCTTCGGAAATATAAAGTATTCCGTGCTTTTAACCGCTAAGGAAGGTATGAATAATGTAAGCCTTATAAGACTTGGGTTAGAAAGAGGTATGCCATTTGAGGTGGATATTAACTATCAACAATTAAATAACTTGATTGTACTTGCACAAAATGCAGGGTTGCAAAGTTATTTTGGTAAAATGATGTCAACTGAGGAAAGAAATAGAATGCGCCCTAGATTATTTAAAGAAATATTAAAAATTGGAGGTTAGATGAATGATTTGGGATAAATTAACAAATGAAAGCAAAAGAATATTGCAAATAGCAGGAAAAGAAGCGGGTAGACTAGGTCACCAAATAATTGGGACTGAACATTTACTTCTAGCTTTTTTAATTGATGATAAAACAATAACAGGAGGATATTTTGATCAAGCTCTTGGGCTTAGTTATGGCGCTCTCTATGAGGATATAATCAATATTGTGGGAAAAGGTGAAGCTCATGATAAAGTTTTAAAAACTTCTCCAAGAATTAATAATATTTTACTTAGTGCAGAAAAAATAGCAAAACAAATTAATACTGAATCAATTGAACCAGTTTTTATACTTTATGCACTATTAGAAGAAGGGCAAGGTATTGCAGCTGAAATTTTAAGGAAATATGAAGCTCAACCAGGGCAAACATTACAATTGGTTGAAAATATAATTAATAGTGGAGTAGGTCAAAAGGAAAACTATGAAGAGATAGAAGATCAGGAAATTGAACCTGAGTACCAAGCACCAATAGAAAAAGGTGAAACTCCATATGTAAATAAATTTGGATTGGATCTTATTGAAAAAGCCAAAAAAGATACTATAGATCCTTTAATAGGGCGAGAAAAAGAAGTCGAAAGGATGATACAAATACTTGGTCGAAAAAGTAAGAATAATCCAATACTAATTGGAGAACCAGGTGTCGGTAAGACAGCTATAGTTGAAGGATTAGCTAGGAAGATAGTATCAAAGGATGTACCAGATTTTTTATTGGATAAGAAACTAATTACTCTAGATTTATCAGGTATGGTGGCAGGATCAAAGTATAGAGGCGAATTTGAAGAAAGACTTAAAAATGTAATTGGAGAAATAGAAAGAGAAGGGAATATTATTCTTTTTATAGATGAAATTCACACATTGATTGGAGCTGGTGGCGGAGAAGGCACTATCGACGGAGCTAATATTTTAAAACCAGCCTTAGCCAGGGGATCATTTCAATGTATTGGAGCAACAACAATAGAAGAATTCAGGAAGTATTTTGAAAAGGATGCAGCACTAGAGCGGAGATTTCAAAGTATCCTTATAAAGGAACCAACAAATGATGAGACTATAGCAATATTAAAGGGCCTTAGAGGGACATATGAAAAGCATCATGGTGTGACTATCACTGACGAAGCAATATTAGAAGCCGTAAAATTATCAACAAGATATATAGGAGATAGATATTTACCGGATAAAGCTATTGATTTAATCGATGAAGGTGCATCTAGACTGAAATTAATTAATAGAAAATTGCCTGAAGACTTCATAAACTTAGAAGAAGAAACAGCTAAGAAAGAACTGCAAAAAAATGAAGCAGTCCAAGCTGAAGATTTTGAAAAAGCCGCTATTCTAAGAGATGAAATAGAGAATATGAAGAAAAAAATTATTGAAATGAGAACTAAGTGGCAAGAGAAAAATGATGCTAGGGAGATAAAACTTGTAGCTGAAGATATTGCTAATATTATATCAGAATGGACAGGTATCCCCTTATCAAATATATCAGTTGAAGACAAGGAAAAATTATTACATATTGAACAAATACTACATGAGAGAATTATTGGTCAAGAAGAAGCAATAAGCGCATTGTCTAAAGCTGTTAGAAGATCTAGGGCAGGTTTGAAAAACCCTAAAAAACCTTCTGGTAGTTTTTTGTTTCTTGGACCTACAGGAGTTGGGAAAACGGAAACCGCCAAAATATTAGCTGAATATCTATTTGGTAAAGAAGAGGATATGATCCGTTTTGATATGTCTGAATATATGGAAAAACATACAGTATCAAAACTTATTGGTGCGCCTCCAGGATATGTTGGTTATGATGAAGCTGGACAACTTACTGAAGCAATAAAAAGAAAACCATATAGTGTTATATTATTCGATGAGATTGAGAAAGCACATTCTGATATTTTCAATATTCTTTTACAAGTAATGGATGATGGAAGATTAACAGATAGTCAAGGTAAGACTGTAGACTTTAGGAATGTAGTTATAGTAATGACTTCTAATGTCGGTGTAGATCGTATTAAGGGTATAAATAAGCTTGGGTTTAAAGCATCTGAGAGTAATTCTAATAAGGACAATGAAGAAAAAATACTAGATGAAGTTCGTAAAGCATTTAGACCTGAATTTATTAATAGACTTGATGATATTATTGTTTTTCATAGTCTTACAAAGGATGAAACAGGTGAGATATTAGAATTAATACTCAAGGAAGTAAATAATAGAGTTAAAGAAATAGGGATTACTGAACTTGTTATTAATGATGGTTTGAAGAAAAAGTTGCTAGAAGATGGATTTAATCCTGAATATGGAGCAAGACCTTTAAAAAGGTCTGTTCAAAAATATGTGGAGGATCCTCTAGCTGATGGAATATTAAGCAGAACTATAGAAGAAAACAAAGGTGTGATTATGGACTACATTAATGGTAAAGTAGTATTGGAAAACAAATAGTTTTATGTTATGATTTAAAGTGTTAAAAGGGGAGCTGAAAAATCGGCTGAGAGGTGAGTGTAACTCACGACCCATAACCTGATCTAGGTAATACTAGCGTAGGGAAATATATTTAGAAATAAATCTATTACCTATGTGGTAATAGATTTTTTTTATGAAAGGAAGATAATAGAAATGGAAAACAAGAAAATCAGAATTTTAGTAGAAGGTGGCATATGTTTAGGTTTAGCAATTGTACTGGGTTTATTCAATTTATTTACAATGCCACAAGGTGGAAGTATATCAATAGCTGCTTTGCCTATCATAGTATTTGCTATGAGAAACGGTTGGAAATCAGGAGTATTTGTTGGTTTGATTTATGGAGTCTTACAATTGATAATAGGGCCAATATATTCGGTACACCCAATTTCAATAATTTTTGACTATCTCCTTGTAGGAGCTGTTTTAGGATTAATAATTAATAATAAATCTAATTTCAAGTATATTGCTCGTTTTGCTATTGTATTTGTAGTTAGATACTTAAGTTATGTATTGTCAGGGGTAGTAGTTTTTGCTAGTTATGCCGGTGATCAAAATCCTATAATCTATTCACTTGTGTATAATTCATATGCTCTAGTTGAAATGGTTGTTATTCTAGCAGTTATATTAATCCTCAAAAGTTTCTCTCCTATTTTTAAAAAGTAGAAATCATGATATAATATTAATTGAATACTTAGGTCATAAGGAGGGTATATTATGATTTCAAAACATTTAAATGATGAACTAAACAAACAAATTACCTATGAATTTTATTCAAGCCATCTTTACCTTGCAATGTCTGGTAGATTAGCTAGCATAGATTTTATTGGGGCTGCTACTTGGATGAGAACTCAAGCAGAAGAAGAAAGAATTCATGCCTTGAAAATTATGGATTATATAATTGAAACCGGTGGCGAAGTTGTTATTACTGGCTTTGAAGATCCTGCTGTTAAGGCTAATGATATTAAAGGTATTTTCGAACAAGGTCTTGAACATGAAAAATTTGTTACAGGAAGAATTAATTTTCTTATGGATCTTGCTACTGAAGAAAAAAACTATGCTGCAGTTAATTTCTTGAACTGGTTTATCAATGAACAAGTTGAAGAAGAATCAAATGCAGAAACAATTATCAGAAGCCTGAAGTTAATTGGCAATGATGGCAATGGACTATATCAGATTGATAAGGAACTAGGTTCAAGAGTATCTGTAGGCACTGAAACAGCGAAAGCTTAAGATAGAATATAAGCAAGGAACTAACAATGCCCAAAGCATTGTTATTTCCTTTGTTTGTAATAGGAGATAAAATGAAGGGCTATATGATTTTCACTGGAACTGAGCTTTTATTGGGAAAAACACTAAATACCAATAGCCAGCTTTTAACCAGTATCTTTGCAGAACTTGGTATAGATCTCTATAAGATAGTTACTGTTGGTGATAATACTTCTAGAATAATGAGTGCTTTAAAAGAAGTTCCACAGGACGTAGAAATCGTTTTTCTAAATGGTGGTCTTGGACCAACCGAAGATGATCTTACAAAAGAAGCATTAATTGAATATCTTGGTATTAAAACGGTTTATGATCAAAAAACATTAGATAAAATAATTAAAAGAGTAGGAAAAAAAGCCTTGCCTGGAGATCTAAAGGTAGCAGAAATACCTGATGGGGCCATAGCATTCTTTAACGATGCAGGAGTAGCTCCAGGATCAGTTGTCATGGGTAATGGGAAACATTATTTTTTAACTCCTGGACCACCTGAAGAATTAAGCGTATTAATGAAGAATAAAATCATACCATATCTTAAAGAAAATATGCTTGGCAAGGAAAAAATATATTCAAAAACTTTAAAATTTGCCGGAATTGGGGAATCCAAGGCTGAAGATAAAATCAGAGACCTTATCAGAGCCAATAATCCATCAGTAGCCCCAACAATAAAAGATGGTGAAATTCATTTTAGAGTAACAGCAAAAGGTGAAAACAAGCTGGAACTAGAAGAGCTAGTAACTCAAGTTTCAAAAAATATAATAGAAAGACTTGAAGATTACTATTTTGGAGAAGATGATGAAAGTCTAGAAAGTCTTGTAGCTGAACAGTTAACAGCCAAGGGCTTAAAGATTGCAGTTGCAGAGTCCTGTACAGGCGGTTTACTTAGTAATATCTTTACAAATATCCCAGGGAGTTCTGAC
>JBGSJN010000107.1:0-4858 GCA_041741995.1 Bacillota bacterium | reverse complement strand
TCATATCTTCCACTACTAGAAGTTTGAATTCACTTGAGTATCTTTCGTTTGGTATTCCCTTTGGCATAGAAAAACTGCACCCCTTTCGTTATTGTGTGGATATTATACCACATGTCTAACTTTTGGGGTGCAGTTCAATTATTTATTTCTTCTTTTTGTTTAGAGTTATTCTTTAGGATTTATATAACTTTCATTTTCTTTGATGAACCATTCTTTGGTTTCTAAGTATTTATTATCTCCTAATATATCGCCATTTGTGATGGAATATAGCTCATATACCATCTTATATTCTTCGGAATCATTGTTATAGAACTGATCATTCATTACCATATATGCATTTGTCATTGAGTTAATATTCAAACTCTCAAGATAATTATTTATTTTCATATAATTAGGCACCTCAACTCCAGTTAAAGCTAAGAGTTTTGCAGAAACTAGACTACCATCAATGACTCGATCTGATTTACCTACATCTTTGTAATTACTCCAAATAAATGCTGGAGTTACATGTGTTATATAGTCATTTTCAGGTGATGATAAATCTGTTACCAATCCTAAATCTGTATAAGCATTACCATTTTGATTTACTTTTGGATAATGATCACCATAGAATAGGACGATAGTAGGTTTTTCTCGTTTACTTAAATAAGATATTAAATCACTAAGAGCGTCATCGCTGGCCTTTAGTGATGATAGATAGGCATTGTATTTTCTAAGAGCAATATCATTAGTTAAACCATCACCAGTATAAGTTATTCTATCTTCATAACCTTCAGGTACTACAAAAGGTGTATGATTTTGCATAGAAAGAGTTAAAATAAATTTATTTTCTTCTGTTTCTTGTTGTAATTCATTAATCACATGCTGATAAAGCATTGCATCAGTCATGTAATCATCAACAGAATCCCAATATCTTGTATCTATATCAACCGATTCAAAATCAGCCAAGTATTCCAAGCCATAAAACTTATCGAACCCAAGTAATTTATATGCATTATCTCTACTATAGAAAGTACTATGAAATGGATGAAGTAAACTAGCAGTATAACCATTGTTCTTTAATATGCTACCCAATGAAATAGTAGGTTTAGTCATATAGTTGGCATATACAGTAGCATCACTTGGGAAGAACATAGTTGACATGCCTGTAACAACTTCAAATTCAGTATTGGCAGTACCACCACAAAAGCTTGGTACGGACATACCAAAACTATTGGATACCTTTTGTAGACTATGGAAGAAAGGAATAGGATCAGCTGAAAAATTCTCCATACCAATTAAAGTAGGATCAGTAAATGATTCACTTTGAATGATAAGAATATCCGGCTTTATTGTATCTTCTTTAACCGGAGACGCTTCAACTATCGGTTTTAATAAAGTTGCAACATCTTCTTCACTTGGAGTCTTAAGACTAGTAGTGTTTTTTATTTGAGCTGCAAAGTAGTATAAAGAGCCAGACTCTTCAATGTACAACTTTCTTTTAATACCTGCACTTTTTATAGTTACGGTATAGGGACCTAGAAAATATAAGAACAAAGAAACTATTATAAAGGCTAGAATACCATTTCTTCTGATTTTTGAACTAAGCTTTATTTTAGGCATATTACCAATAATGAAAACAAAGAGAATTGTAAGCAAAAGAACCATTATTGATGCTGTTATTATGAAGGAGGTAGACAAGTTATTTATCATACCGCCAGCTTCTTGTATAATCAAAAAGTCAAGAATATTTAAGCCAACCCCTCTAAAGTCGATTTTCAACTTCGTGCCAAGTCCTATAAAAAAACTAATCGCAGTCATAAAAGAAAAAACTAAAGTTTGTTTTTTGAATAAGGCTAAAAAAAAGTAAGTAATCGCTGCAAATAGTATGGTATTAAGAAGAAATGCAAAAGGATTCTTCAGCAAAAGGTTAAATCCACTAAAAAAATTTAAGTGGGCTAACATCTCTATAGTTAAAATGCTAATTGGGAAATATAGTACCAATAACATAATTTGAAATTTTTCAGATTTATTTTTAAACAATTAATTCACTCCTTTAATTAACTTCATATGTATCATTATCAAAACACCATTTATCATATTTGGCATCATTAAATACAGCATTATTTATATCTTTTATATCATTATACAACTTTTTATATAGAGATTTACCTGAGTCATAGAACTCACCATCTTTTACTAGAAAATCTCTAAAGAAACCATTTATACCATTATTAATCAAAAGAGTCTCCATTTTCTTAATATAATCAGGGAAATCTAAATTTATTTCTTTCAATAATATTGGCAAAACAGCAGTGGCATCAACATCCTTGATTTTACTGCAAATAGTCTTTTTATTGGACCAGATGAAACCAGGTGATTTACTCAAGTCGTAATAATACTTTCTGCTATCAAATTTAGCTTTTGTCCATAAGCTCTCTTCATAAAATGTAGCATCTTGGTTTATAACTGGAAGATGATCACCATAAAACAGCAAGATTGTTTCCTTGTCACGTTTTTTGAGTTCATCAATTAGATAAGATAAAGACTTATCAGTTTCAGATAGACCATTTAAGAAATTATTAAAATGTATTTTAGTATCATTATTGCTAAAGCTGCCATAGTACTCTATTCCATTATTATATAGATTGTTATTGTATGGTGTATGATTTTGCATAGTTACAGCTATAATTAAATTACAGCCTCCATCTAATTCATTGATTATACTATTAAAAACATCAATATCTTCTACATAACCTTTAGTTTTTGATTCAAATGACTTTAATGTTAGAAATCTGTCGAATCCAAGTTTTCTATAAACATTTGTTCTATTATAGTACCATTCAAGGTATGGATGTATCAATAGGGATCTATAGCCATGTTTTTTAAGGATACTACCAATTGAAGGTAGAGAATTTTTAATATAGCGTGAGAAAACAGTCGTATCTCTAGGAAAAAAAACAGTGGATAAACCTGTAAGTATTTCATACTCAGTATGTACTGTACCACCACCAAAGGCTCTAGTTGACATAGAAAAGGAACAACTTTCATTCAATAAAGTTCTATAGAATGGTAGGGGGTCCTTGTTAAATTTATCTTGACCTAGAACTAATGGATCAATAAATGATTCGCTTTGTATAATAATTACATTAGGTGCTTCAACTAGCTTTTCAATATTTAAATCTGTTGGTTTTAAATCTTTTTTTCTATTAGCGATCCTAATTTTAGGGGGATCGTTTAGATAAGAAAAGAAATAGAAAATCGATCCTGATTTAAACACGCTTAACTTTTGATTATATGAAGGACCTATTATATAAAATATCAACGAAATAACTATTGATACAATGATTATGGTATTTATAAAATAAGTACTAATAATTGGTTCATTAATAAATTGTATAAGCCATAATAGTATTATCAAGGATAAAAAGGCAGTAATAATTAACTTTAACATACTTTTTTTATTTAAAGCACCAGCCATAGATTTAGCTTCTCTTAATATTAAGCAATCAAGTGGTGTTAAACCAGTCTGGCGATAATCTATCTTGATTCTATTGGCTATACCAAAAAAGATTATGAATATAGTGACTAGGATTAAGGAACCATGGAATCTTTTTGTTATAAAGTTAAAAAGCAAGAATATATCTAAAAGTATCAGCACATTAACCAGCAAAGCATAAGACTTCAACATCAATACTTTCTTGATGCTTGTCTTGCTTAAATATTCTAGTATTAAAATTGTTATAGTTGAAAATATTAGTAATTTAATAATATTCATTTATCACCTATAGACTAATAACAATTTCGCCATCTACTGACTTGATACGATAACCTTTAGCATCTCCTGGAGTGGCATCTGTATATGTATTACCTTTTACTGTGATAATTTCTACTGACTGATCTAGTGCATTGATTCTATAAATGATATATTCAAGACTAGGATCACCTTTCCAAGTCAGAGTGATATTATTACCAGCTTTAACAGCTTTACCTTCACTAGGAACACTTAAAGTATTACTTGGTTTAGTAGGTAAAAGTCCTTTGATAAAAATATCGCTGTTCCCAGTACTATTTGTAGTGGGAAGACCTGTAGCAGGATCGAAGGCCATATCAACTATACCGCTTGGTTTATTGAATGTAAGATAAGGTTGACTTTGTAAAGCTATAGCCATTACTTTGTGCCAAATATATGCTGCTTTACCGCTTCCGTACTTAGCTTTTTGAAGGTAAGAAGTGCTGCTATTTTTGTCGTATCCTATCCAAACTGCACCAGATAATTGAGGCGTGTATCCTACAAACCACAAATCACCATTTCCTTCTGTCATATTTGTTCCATTAACTACTAAATCTGTAGTACCTGTCTTACCGGCAACTTGTCTTTTATAAAGTTTGGCATTTGTTCCTGTACCACTATTTACTACATCAAGTAGAACACTGTTTACCATATAGGCGACTTCAGGACTAATTGCTTGATTTGATACAGGTTTACTTTCAAATATTATATTGCCGTAACTATCTTCTATTCTTCTTATAGAATTACTTTCTACTATTATACCTTGGTTAGCAAATACTCCAAAGGCTCTAGCCATTTCAAGAGTGGTTACACCATTTTGCAAACCACCTAAGGCCATAGCTAGATTATCTTTTTCACTTTCACTTAGATTAGTTATACCTAACCTTTTAGCAAATTCGTAACCATACCTTGGTGTTATATCATTTAAAACTCTTACAGCTACAGTATTAATTGAGTTTTTAATAGCAGTTCGAACATTTACATTTCCAACAAAATTACCACTATAATTATTAAATTCATAAACATTTCCAGCTCCATCAAGTAGTTTTGGTTCTGGTGTGTCCTTGACTATCATGGAAGGACTTA
>JBGSJN010000106.1:0-34752 GCA_041741995.1 Bacillota bacterium | reverse complement strand
ATGCTTAGAATAGCGAAGTATCTGTTAGCTTATGGTGATGGGGTTAGTAGTGATGAGTATAGAGCTATAATCACCGATAAGTTAAGTAAAACTGAAATATTGATGGAAGTTAAAACAAAGAAAACTATCGGGATAAAAGATATAAAAGAATATATTTTAGACTGGAATTTCACTGATATCGGAGTTATTATAGAGGTATATGCAGGAAGTGACAAGAATTTAAGAATTGATAATCTGCTTAAATATCTTGATTTGGATCTTAAACCAATCAGATTAAAATTAATAGGTGATGCAGGACCTATTATTGATAAAATAGCTAAGGAGGATGAAGATGAAATCTAAAATCTTATTTGGTCTACTATTTGTAGTTGTTGGTGTTGTTTATGGCTTGCAAGAACTTGGTGTAATAACTGATATTGGATTGACTGCCAATGTAATTTTCCCATTCATAATGATTATTATAGGTTTAATAATATTATTAAATAACCACAATATTATTTTTGGTGGAATAGTAACCTTTCTTGGTGTAGTTAATTTACTTGATGACTGGTATCCGCAATTAAATAAAATAATTTTTCCTGGTATATTAGTTATTATTGGTATAGAAATTCTTTTAGGTGGTATTTTCAAAAGAATAGCTCGCCCTAGGGATAATCTATCAATTGATAATAATGATGAGATTAACGCTATAGCTGTACTTGGTGGAGTAGAGAAAAAAGTAGTAAGTCAAAACTTCAAAGGGGGAAAAGCTGATGCTTTCCTAGGTGGGGTTGTTCTTGATTTAACTGGAATAAAACTAACTTCAAATGCCATTATAGATGTTAATGCTTTTATGGGTGGAGTAGAAATCAAACTTCCATCTAGTATTAGAATAAGAAGTGATGTTAATGGCTTTTTAGGTGGCGTGGAAATTAAGCATAACCCAATAGAACCAACAGGTGAGTATATTTTAATCCTTAGAGGCACAGCTGTTTTAGGTGGTATTGAAGTTAAGTAAATATAGGGTATGCTATTGCATCTGACACCGAAAAAATATATAATAACAATAGTGTCGTTTGTAAACCCCGTAAAAAAGGTTTTTAAAGACAAAAGTCTACCTTGATAGGGAGTCTTAAGCGAAGGAGGTGCCATATGTACGCAATAATTAAAAATGGTGGTAAACAATATAAAGTTGTTGAAGGAGACACACTTCAACTAGAGAAAATTAATGCTGAAGTTGGAAGCTTGATAAAGGACAATAAAGTTCTTTTAGTAGCTAACGGTGAAAGTTTAGAAGTAGGAACTCCAGAAGTTAAAGATGCTGAAGTAGTTTTGAAAGTAGTTTCTCATGGTAAAGGCGAAAAAGTTTTAGTCTATAAGTATAAAGCTAAAAAGAATTATAGAAGAAAGCAAGGTCACAGACAACCTTATACAGAAGTTATAGTTGAGAGTATTGCTCTAAATGCTGATAAATCAGCCAAATAGTAATGATAAAAGTTACTGTTTACAGGGATAAACTTGGAAACTGGACTGGTTTTAAGTCTGAAGGACATGCTATGCATAATGGTAAAAGTAAGTATGATTTAGTTTGTGCTGCAATATCGATGCATTTGCAAACTATAGAATATAGTTTGACAAAATTTATAACAAATATTAATGTTGAAAAAAATGATGGCTATTTAGAATTGATTTTTAAAAGTAATGAAGATGTAAGACTCGGGGGAATAGAATATATTTTCCTAAACGGCATAGAAATTCTTCATGACAATTATAAGAATTCAATAAAGGTCCACAATAAGGAGGTGGAGTTTCATGTTTAAGTTAGAACTTCAACTATTTGCCCACAAAAAGGGACAAGGTAGTTCAAGGAACGGTCGCGACAGTAATGCGCAAAGACTGGGTGTTAAAAGAGGCGACGGTACTTTAGTTAAAGCAGGAAATATTTTAGTAAGACAAAGAGGCACTAAAATTCATCCTGGCATAAATGTAGGCATAGGTAAAGATGACACATTGTTTGCTTTGATAGACGGCTTTGTACGATTCGAAAGAAAAGGCAGAGATAAAAAACAAGCAAGTATTTATGCAGCTCAATAGTTTATAAATTAACACTCCCTCAAAGGGAGTGTTTTATCTTTAAGGAGAAATAATGTTTTACGATAGAACGAAAATTTTTATAAAAGCTGGTGACGGCGGAAATGGCATGGTATCTTTTAGAAGAGAAAAATACGTGCCAGAAGGCGGACCCAGTGGTGGTGATGGCGGAAATGGCGGTGACATCTACATCATTGGTGACAATAACATGACTACCATGATAGATTTTAAATACAAGAAGCACTACAAGGCCGACAAAGGAGAAAATGGAAGTAGAAGCAATATGCACGGGAAGAATGCTCAGGCTACTATACTAAAAGTACCATTAGGTACTATGGTTAAAGACGAAACTGGGGCAGTAATTGCAGATATAATTGAAGATGGACAAAAACTCTTGGTTGCTAAAGGTGGACGTGGAGGCAGAGGTAACGCAAGATTTATGACGAATAGAAACAAAGAACCTAAGTTTGCAGAAAATGGTGCACCAGGAGAAGAATTATTTTTGAATCTTGAATTGAAATTAATTGCAGATGTAGGTATAGCCGGTTATCCAAATGCTGGTAAATCTACACTTATAAGTAGTGTCTCAAAGGCAAGACCTAAGATTGCCGATTATCCATTTACAACACTTGAACCACATCTAGGTGTAGTTGAAGTAGGTGATGATAGCTTTGTCTTAGCAGATATACCAGGTCTTATTGACGGTGCGAGTCAAGGTATAGGACTAGGGCATGATTTCTTGAAACATTTGGAAAGAACAAAATTGATCATACATCTTATAGACGGTGCTAGTTTCGAAAGATCAATTTACGAAGAGTATAAAAATATAAATATGGAATTAACTCTTTTCAATGATGAATTAAGGGATAAACACCAAATTATAGCAATAAATAAAATAGATATTCCTGGAGTAGAAGAAAAAGCTGATGAATTTATCGCCAAGATGAGAGCAGAAGGTTATAAAGACGAAATATATAAGATATCAGCAGCAGCAAGAATTGGATTAGAACCACTTATGTATAAAACACTAGATATGGTGAAAACATTAAAGACACCAATTATCTTTAAAGAGGAACATAGAATTGTATCACTTAAGGAAAAACCACTAAAAGTAGAAATCATTGATGGTATCTTTGAAGTTACGGGAGATGATGTTTTTAGAGTATTTAAAATGGCCTATTTAGATAGTGACGAAGGTGTTATGAGATTCCATAGAGCCTTAGTTAGTATAGGTGTTGATGCTCTCTTGAAGGAAAAGGGAGTCAAAGAAGGAGATACTGTAAGAATTTACGAAACAGAGTTTGATTATGTAGATTAAAACTTATATAATTAGAGACAAGAAACAAGGAGGATTTATGTTAAGCGGAAAACAAAAAAGATACTTAAGAGGAATGGCTAGTCTTTTAAATCCTGTAGCAATCATAGGAAAAGAAGGGTTTACTCCGGAAATTATTAAAGAAATAAGAACTGGTTTAAAAGCTAATGAACTTGTAAAAATAAAAATCGGGAAAAACTCACCTGATGATAAATTAGAAATAAAAGAGTTGATTGAAGCAAACTTTACTGCTGAAATAGTGCAAATTATCGGTAGAAATATAGTTTTATTCAAAAGTAAAGGTAAAGAGACGAAATTTAAATTACCATAGGATGTGTAAGATGAAGATTGATTATGGACGAGAGATAAAGAGAGTAATAGTTAAGGTTGGTACAAGCACCTTGACACATGAAAACGGTACAATCAATATTGAAAGAATGGAACAATTAGTTAGAGGATTGGCTGATATAAGTAATAAGGGATACGAAGTTATACTAGTATCCTCTGGTGCTGTAGGAGCCGGCGTTGGAAAACTTCATAAGAAGAAAAAACCAACTACTCTTCCTGAGAAGCAAGCAGTTGCAGCTATAGGGCAAGTGACCTTGATGCATTTATATGAGAAATTCTTTGGTGAATACAATAAAGTAGTAGGTCAGATCTTGTTGACAAGAGATGACTTGGCTAATAGAAAAAGAAATCTTAATGCAAAGAATACACTCTTGGCATTGTTGCAGTTAGGTGCCATTCCTATAATCAATGAAAATGACACAGTTGCTGTGGACGAAATAAAGGTGGGTGACAATGATCATCTTGCTGCTTATGTAGCTTCATTAATTGATGGTGATTTATTAATCATACTTTCAGATATAGATGGTTTATTCACCAAAAATCCAGCTACATGTAATGATGGAGTTTTAGTAGAAAAAGTTGAAAAAATTACTGCTGAAATCGAAGGATATGCAGGATGTGAAGGTTCTTGTTTTGGTACTGGTGGCATGATGACAAAAATAAAGGCTGCTAAAATTGGTACAGCTGCTGGAGTTTTTGTGGTTATTGGTAACGGCAATGAAAAAAACCTTATATCAGATGTTGTTAAAGGTGAATTCAGGGGAACTATTTTTATTCCTCATAATAAAAAAATCCATACTAAGAAAAAGTGGCTATTATTATCGTCTAAACCTAAAGGCACTGTAATAGTTGATGATGGTGCACAAGATGCCTTATTGAAGGAAGGTAAAAGCTTGCTTGCTATTGGTATTGCAGAAGTTGATGGGGTTTTTGATGCAGATTCTGTTATTAGTATAAAAAATACTCTAGGCAAAGAAATTGGCAGAGGAATTACTTACTATAACAGTGTTAATATTAAAAAAATAAAAGGGCTTAAAACTAAGGATATAAAGAAGGTACTTGACGATGAATATGAATTTGATACAGTAATTCATAGGGATAATATGTCAGTATTAAATATGTAAGGAGATCATTATGTTAGATAAGATAATCGAAGAACAGTGTAAAGAAGGAAAGAATGCTTCTTATGAATTATCATCATTTTCTATAAATTTAAGGAATAAAGCTTTGCAAGAAATGGCTGATATCTTGAGGGATAATGTTGATTTAATTCTTAATGAGAATAAAATCGATATGGAGAATGGTAAATCAGATGGTTTGACACAAGCTTTACTCGATAGGCTGATGTTGGATGTGGATAGAATTGAAGGCATGGCTAAGGGTCTTGAGTCACTAATAAAACTTGAGGATCCAATTGGTCAGGTTAAAAAAATGTGGCAAAGACCTAATGGACTTGAAATAGGTGCTATGTCAGTTCCACTTGGTTTGGTTGCAATGATTTATGAAGCTAGACCAAATGTAACTGTTGAAGCTGCAGGTTTATGTGTCAAGACAGGAAATACAGTAATACTTAAAGGTAGTTCAACAGCATATCATTCCAATAAGGTACTTGCAGGTTTATTAAATGAAGCTGCTGATAAATCAGGGCTACCAAAGAATTCTATTCAAATAATTGATTCCAAGGATAGAGAATCAGTGAATATTTTAATGAAGTTAAATAAATACGTTGATGTTATTATACCAAGAGGCGGTGCAGGTTTGATTGCCAATGTAGTCAACAATTCAACTGTTCCAGTTATTGAAACAGGAGTTGGCAATTGTCATGCTTATGTTGATGATAAGGCACAATTTGATATGGCTATTGATATTATAATTAATGGAAAGACACAAAGACCAAGCGTATGTAATTCCTTGGAAAAGGTATTAGTACATAAGGATATAGCAGAAGAGTTTCTGCCATTACTAGAAATGAAACTAATAGAAAATTGTGTAGAGATAAGAGCATGTGAAAGAAGTCTTAAGATTTTAAAAAGTGGGTGGCTAATAACTGAAGAAGAGTTATATATCGAGTATCTGGATTATATTATTGGGATAATAATTGTTGATGATGTTCTAGGTGCTGTAAAGCACATAAATAAGTATGGCTCTAAACATTCTGAAGTTATAATAACCGACAGTTATAAAAATGGCAATATCTTTCAAAAACTGATTGATTCAGCTTGTATTTATCATAATGCTTCAACGAGATTTTCTGATGGAGAAATGTTTGGTTTTGGAGCTGAGATAGGTATTAGCACTCAAAAAATGCATGCAAGAGGACCAATGGGACTAGAAGCTTTAACTAGTATTAAATATATCATTAATGGTGATGGTCAGGTTAGGTAAGGATATGAAGAAAATCGGCTTATTTGGAGGCACGTTCAACCCGATACATAATGGGCATATACAGCTTGCAGAAGGTGCGTTAAAGCTATTTAAACTAGATAGCCTATACTTTATACCTACCGGAAAGTCATATCATAAGGACGTGCCATATATACCTAAAACTGAAGATAGGCTAAAGTTACTAGAACTGGCTATAGCTGATTACGATAAATTCTTGATTTCTGATTGTGATATAAAAAGAGCTGGCCCAACATATACAGTAGACACGATTGCAGATATGAAAAAGATTGAAACTGATGCACGTTTTTTCTGGATTATGGGATCAGATGCTCTATTAGATATTCTCAATTGGAAGGATATAGAAAATATAGCTGAAAGAACAACATTTTTGGTAGCCTTAAGACATGGTGATAGCAAACATAAAGTTGAAATATTCAGAGATAAATTGCCAAGTTTTTTAGAAGGAAAGGTTTTATTGTTTGAATGGCCTATACAAAATATTAGTTCCAAGGAAATAAAAAATAATATGATAAATAAAAAATATCTACCTAAAAAAGTTTATGAGTATATCAAACTTAAAGGATTATATAATGATGCAACTTAATGAGATTCTATCAAAAATAGGAAAAGAACATGAAGTTCTTCTTAACAAGATGAATATCTCTGACAAGAGAAAAAGACATCTTGATGGTTGTGTGGAAATGTCCTATGAATTGGCTTTAGTTTATGGCATTAATCCATATAAGGCTGTACTTACAGCTCTAATGCATGATTATTTTCGCGAAATAGACAATATGGGAATAATTGAACTAGCAAAAAACTTAAAAGTAAGTATCAGCGACTTTGAACTAAGATTTCCAAGAGTATTGCACGGTAAGGTTGCAGCTTCATATTTTCTAAAAAACGGATATATTGAAGATGACGATATTATCGAGGCAATACAACATCATACACTAGGGGAAGCTGGGGTTGGAAAACTAGCAAAGTTACTTTTTGTTGTTGATGCAGTAGAAAAGTTTAGAACATATGAAGGTGTGAAAGCCCTAAGATCAGAAATATATGATAAAAGTTTAGATGAGGCATATATTCTGGTTTTAAAAAGGACAATTATAGATATGATAAGAAAAAATAAAATATTAGCTCCTGCAACGATAGGGGCATATAACTATATGATGGAGGTTGGTTTATGACAGGTTATGAAAAAAGTATAATAGTTGAAAATTTATTGAATGAAAAGAAGGCAATTGATGTGAAAATCGTTGACCTTGAAGGAATTAGCATTATAGCTGATTGTTTTGTAATAGCTACAGGTATGAATAAAAAGCATATTGAAACCTTAGCTGATTATTGCGAAGAGGCCTTAGAAGAAAGAGGCGAAAAAAAGCTTAGACGTGAAAAATCCAATGAATGGGTTTTAATAGATTTCGGTGATTTAATTATCCATATATTTGATCAAGATGCAAGAGAAAAATATAGTCTGGAAGATCTTTGGTCTGGAAAATTAAAGTAGTAAAAAAACAATTAATACTAAGAAGTTTAACCTCCTTTGCTTAAATATTAGCAAAGGAGGTTTTCTTATGAATCGATTTATGGCATTAGACAAGAAATATCAAATGATTAGTTTATTTATTCTATTATTTGCAATAATATCAATTGGTTATTACCTTGGGATGACAACTAAATATAAAGTCTTTGCACATGAGAAATCATCAGAAATATTAAGGGAAGATAAAAGTGAGGAGTCTGTAAATAATGATAAATTAGTAGTTAATATTAAAGGCGCCGTTAAAAATCCGGGTATTTATGAATTTCCAATAAATTCTAGAGTGAATGATGCACTTAAGAAAGCTGTACCATTAGAAAATGCGGATCTATTACCTTTGAATTTAGCAATGTTCTTAAAAGATGAACAAGATATTTATGTACCATTCAGAGATTTAGTTGATGATGGTAATGTTAATAGTGACGGAAATGTCGATGAACTAATAAGCATTAATAAAGCTTCGGCCAAGGATTTAGAATTAGTTCCTGGAATTGGACCTGTAATGGCTACTAATATTCTAGAATATAGAAAAAACATTATACGTTTTCAAACCTTAGAAGATTTATTAAATGTTTCTGGTATAGGTGAAAAAACATTAGAAAAAATGCGCCCATATATTAAGCTCTGATGGAAGAAAAAATAAATTCAATAATATTAACAACAGTCTTTATAGCTGGGTTGATATTTTTTATGAATATTTTTAATGTGCTGTATTTGTTGCTGTTTCTAATGTTAATATTTTTTTTAGTATATAAGTGCAAAATATTGTTGTTTGTAGATGAAAAGTTTATATACACCTTTATATTCCTGGTAATTATTATTTTATTAGGGATGGTTCGGGGGTACTTGTTTTCTGAGAGCGCTAATAGAGATTTAAGCATGATTGGACAATATAATGGAAAAGCTCAAATTTTGACTGTTGAAAACAATGGGAAATATATTGTGAGATTAAAGGAAAAATCTTATTGCAAAGCCATACTGACAACTAAGGAACAATTAAAACCTGGGATGATTATAGATATCAAAGGTTCTTTGGAACCACCTCATAGTGAAAAAAATCGAGGTGGTTTTTCATATAGGGACTACCTGAAATATAGAGGTGTTAAATTTACAATAAATGCTAGCAACTTAATAATTATTGAACAGATAAATAATATCAGATTCTATTTATATGAATATCAAGAGTATTATATTTCCAAGCTTCATAAAAAACTTGGGAAGCAATCAAGATTTATTGAAAGTATCTTTCTGGGGAAAGCAGACAGTTTAGGTGAAGTGGAAATTGAGACATGGCGCAAAATGGGTATATTGCATTTGCAGGCCGTATCAGGATCACAAGTAGGTGCCGCTTTTGATATTTTACTTTTCTTGTTTGTAATTACTCCAAGAAAAGGTGTAGTAAAATACACACTTATATTTATACCTCTTATTTTATATGGATTGATGACAGATACTCCATCAGTTTGGAGAGTTATTTTATTTCTGATAATAATAAGAATATTTCAAGTGTTTAAAAAAGAAAAATATGAAATGCTGGCATTGATGCTATCATCTTGGGTTTTGATAATAATTAATCCTGGAATAATATTTTATATTTCTTTTCAACTGTCATATATAATTTCAATAGGATTGTTACTATATAGTGATAAAATCAGAGAAGTGAAGAAAACAATACTGAGGGTATTGCTTAGCGGCGTAATAAGTGTCGTTTTAAGCTGGCCTATACTTATATATTACTTCCAAGAAGTTTCTTTGATGAGTATATTATTCACGCCCATAATTTCTCCTTTTATTCAAATAGTTGTTTTCATTAGTGGCATTTTCATGTTATTCCCATTTTTTATTGAGTTAGCAGGACCATTATCATACTTCTTGAAGTTAATATTAATATTTTTAGAAAAGATAACATTAATGTTTAGTTATATCAATTTTCCAGTTTATATTGGAAAATCCTGGGGATTAACATCAATATTATTGTTTTATCTACTATATATTTTTTGGGATAATCATATATTTAAGATATGCTGTAGAAAGATATTATTTGTATTATTTATAATTCTGGTTCTATATAATAGTTTTTTAGATTATTTAGATGATAAGCGGGTAATTGTATCCTTCATAAATGTTGGCCAGGGCGATTGTATCCTCATAGAATGTAAAGAGGTGGGTAAAGTTATTTTAATTGATGGAGGAGCTAAAAATGACTATGTAGATATGGGTAAAAGGGAAGTGTTACCTTATCTAAAAAGAAAAGGTATAAAAAAAATAGATATTATTATTAGTACCCATAGTGATAATGATCATAAAGGTGGACTAGAAACCATATTAAAAGAAATGACAGTATCAAAAATTTGGATACCTAATAATAGAGTGGAAGATTATAAAGAATGGTTAAGAGATTATAAAAGTAAGATAGAGTTAATTGATGACAATATGATTTTTTCCATAGGTGATATATCAATTGATATAATGAATCCAGATAAAAGAGATAGTGAGGGAGCTTCTGATTCAAATTCTACCTCAATAGTGCTGGTTTTAGAATATGGTGAATCAAGTGTTTTACTTACAGGAGATTGTGATTTGGAAATATTAGATAGACTAGTTAAAGAAAGCATGGATTTTGATATTATAAAAGCTCCTCATCACGGTAGTATAAATTCATTTAGAACAGGTCTCTATAGTGATTTTAAAACAAAAGGCGTGATATTTTCTGTTGGCAAAAATAATTATGGACATCCATCAAAGGTGATAATTAAGGACCTGGAAAATGCTGGCATCCGATATTATAGAACTGATAGGGATCTTGATGTGGTTGTTACCTTGAAGAAATTCTGGATTGATATTAATGGTAGGAAATTAGTGGATTAATGATATAATAAAACAAGATGTGTGAGGTGTTAGATGAAAAAAGATTTGCCCGTAGTAGTATATTATGGCGAAAATGAATATGAATTAAATAAAAGCATAAGTAATTTAGCAACAGAGACTGGTTATTCATTGAAAGAAATAAATGATGGCTTAGACTTTCTTGATTTAATTAATATTTTGAATACTCCGGCGTTATTCGAAGGTAATTTAATATATAAGATAACTAATGATGCAATTCTAAATGATGATATAAATCTTGAAGCTTTAAAAGAATATATCAACAATCCATCTCCATTTTCTAAAGGACTTATCATAACTAAAAAAGTTGATTTTAGAAAAAAAACTCCCAAGTTCTTTAAAGATAATAATCTATTGATTGAATTTCCTTTAAGAAAAGGTGCTAACCTTAGGAAGTGGGTAAAGGAGCATTTTTGGAATCATGGTTATAGCATAACTGATGATGCAGTGGCTTATTTGCTGGAAGTTGTTGGTGAAAATCAAGTGATGATAGAAAATGAGTTAAATAAGTTGTTTATATATGAACCTGATCATAAGAATATAAGTATTAAGGATTTAGATATACTTATTACTAATAATGTGCAAAGTAACATCTTTAATTTGCTTGATAATATGTTTTTTGATCATGGAAAGATGTTGAAGGCTTTGGAAAATCTTTTCAAATTAAAGGAACCTGAAATTAAAATAATATTTATGATTATTAGAGATTTAAGAATTATACTTAGAATTAAGTGGTTTTTAAAAGAGAAGTACAGAGATGATAAGATAGCATCGCTTTTACAAATTCATCCATATGTTGCAGAGAAGAAAATAGAATTATCAAAAAAACTAACTTTTGAAGAGGTTTTTAAATATTTGAAATTATTTTATGACGTTGAAGAAAAGATTAAGAGTGGTAATGGGGAAGGGAAGATGCTTTTGAGAAGCACTCTATTATCAATGAAATAAAAAAGCCTTCTTATTAAGAAGGCTTAAGTTTTTATCAAATTATTTAATGTACTATTGAACGTTTGCTTTTTTTTGTAAACGGGAGATTTTTCTACCAGCTGTCTTTGTATGAATGATGCCTTTTTGAGCCATTTTATCAATAACGCTAATGGTTTTGTTTAAAATTGTCTCTTTATTTTCATCACTTGCTGCAATAGCAGTGTTACACTTCTTAACTTGATTTCTCATAGCTGATCTCTTTTGAGAATTAACAAGATTTCTTTGTTCAGCTAACAAAGCACGTTTTTTTGATGACTTTATATTTGCCATTCCTTCACCTCCCTAAAATACTTAAACTACAACAGTAATTATAGCATTGAAATATACTAAAAGCAATAATTTTTTATTTTTTATTCAAATCAAAATCTGTTTCTTGATATACGTAATAATTGATCCAATTTGCATAAAGTAGATTAGCATGACCTCTCCAAGTTACATTGATGTCATTTTCCGGGTTATCATCTATATAATAAGAGTGTGGCACATTAATATCAAGTCCCTTATTAATATCTCTGATATATTCGAGGTTAAGCGTTTCCTTATCATATTCTGGATGACCGGTTATGAATAACCTTCTGCGATCTTTGGATGCAATTATGTGAGGACCTACTAAGTCTGATTCAGCTATTATTTCAATATCTTCATTTTCTAGAAGTTGTTCTTTTATAATTTCTGTATTCCTTGAATGTGGGGCATCAAAATAATCATCAAAGCCTCTAGTTAATTTGGCAGTCTTATTTATTACTTTATGATTATATATTCCAGATACCTTTTCTTTAAGAGTTCGTTTGTTAATTCCATAATAATGGTACAAGGCAGCTTGAGCAGACCAACAAATAAACATACATGAATATATTTTTTCGTGTGCCCAATCAAGAATGTCAGTAAACTCTCTCCAATAATCAACATCTTCAAATTCCATGAGTTCAATAGGTGCTCCGGTAACAATCATAGCATCAAAGCGTTTTTCGTAGACTTCTTCAAAAGTTGAATAAAATGAATCTAAGTGACTCTTTGGTGTATTCTTAGATTCATGTGAAGCCATTTGCATGAAAGTTAATTCAATTTGGATTAGATTATTACTTAAAAGTCTAAGTATTTGAGTTTCTGTTACGATTTTTGTAGGCATAAGATTAAGTATAAGAACTTGTAAAGGTCTTATATCTTGAGTTGTAGCTCTTCTTTTGTTCATAACAAATATATTTTCATTATTTAACTTTTCGGTTGCGGGTAAATGTTCTGGTATAATAACTGGGCTCATAATTACCTCCTTATGTCTCAAAAAAAAATCTTCCCATAGGAAGATGATAATTCAAAATTATTCATCCCATCTTCCAGTCAAACTGTAGGATTTAGCACCTTGCAATCTCAGGTTGCTGAGGTATCATAGGGCCTATCCCTTCACCTCTCTTGATGATTATTTCAATTATATACTATAATAAAGAAATTTGTAAATATAAATAGGTTAAATAATAGTTTATTTAATGATTATTGAGCCTGAAAGTTGAAATTACTGATTATATAGTATTTGAAATTGTATTAAAGCAGAGACTATTTATGTTATAATTGTTATAATGTGTTAAATTAAAATATAAATTAATAGTAAAACTAAATAAGCCGTTAGAAAGAGGAGTATGAGATGGAAAAAGACAAAGAAAAAGTCCTTGAAATTACCTTAAGTCAAATAGAAAAACAATTTGGCAAAGGAAGTATAATGAAATTAGGAGATGGTGGAAACTATAGAAATGTAGAAGCTGTTTCTTCTGGAATATTGCCTTTAGATGTTGCTATAGGAATTGGTGGGTATCCAAAAGGAAGAATTATAGAAATATATGGACCTGAATCTTCAGGGAAAACAACAGTTTCTTTACATGCTGTTGCTTCTGTTCAAAAAAATGGGGGAACTGCTGCATTTATTGATGCTGAACATTCCTTAGACCCAAGTTATGCTAAGAATCTTGGTGTAAATACTGATGATTTACTTGTATCACAACCTGATACAGGGGAACAAGGCTTAGAAATTGCTGAAGCTCTTGTTAGAAGTGGCGCAGTTGATATCATAGTAGTCGATTCTGTAGCAGCTCTTGTTCCTAGAGCTGAAATCGAAGGTGAAATGGGTGACTCTCATATGGGCCTACAAGCAAGATTAATGTCACAAGCTTTAAGGAAACTTGCGGGAGTGGTAAACAAGTCAAATACTATTATTATTTTCATTAATCAATTAAGAGAAAAAATCGGTGTTATGTTTGGAAGCCCTGAAACAACTACAGGTGGTCGTGCTCTTAAATTTTATGCTTCAGTTAGAATAGATGTAAGGAAAATAGAGAATATTAAAAAAGGTGTAGATATTATTGGAGTAAGAACTAGAGCAAAAATAGTCAAGAATAAAGTTGCTCCACCATTTAAAGTTGCCGAGTTTGATATTTTATATGGTGAAGGAGTTACTAAAGATGGTTGTGTCCTGGATATGGCAGCTGATTTAGATATAATCCAAAAGGCAGGCTCATGGTACAACTATGGGGATGAAAAACTAGGCCAAGGTAGGGATAATTCAAGAGTGTATCTAAGACAACATCCTGAGTTACTTGAAGAAATAGAGGCTAAAGTTATGGCTAAAGCTTTGAACTTCGGTCCTGTTGAAGATAAAAAGGAAAATGCGTAGTATAAAAGAGTATTCCCTATATCTACTTGGAAAAAGAGATTATGGAGTCAAGGAGTTAGAAAGAAAATTAATACTAAAGGGTTATGAATCAGATGAGATTAAGGGGTTATTAGATTATTATCTCGGTATTGGTTATCTAAATGATAAAAACCTGATTGAGAGATTAATTTCTTTTCAAATATCAAACAATAAAAGCAAAAAACAAATTGAGGTTTATCTGTTTGGTAAGGGATTTGACAGTCATGACGTTAAATCCCTGCTCAATAAGTTTGAATTTGAAGATCTTGAGAAAGACATGTTGGACAAACATATGAGAAGATATTTAAACTCAAGCAAACCGATTAATAAGGAAAAAATCATGAGTCGATTGCAGAACAAGGGTTTTTCTTATCAAAGCATAAAAAAATTAATAGATAAGTATTTTGAATAAGGCTTATACTCTTGACATTAACCTGCATTTTTTCTACAATATAGTCTAGATGAATATAAATATTTGTAAAAAAGAACTTGACTATATAATTGTATAGTATGACATATATGATTTATAAGTTAATAAGAGGTAAATCAAAGCAATGCGGAGAGCATACTACTTTTTTACGTTTTAGCATGTTAGGTATATTCATCTAACATGTTTTTTATTTTAAGGAGGAAAGAGGATGAATGGAGTTTTAATCCCAATAGGTATAGCTGCAATTACAATAATAATAGGCTTTATAATAGGTTATTTTTTCAGAAGAACATTATCAGAAGGCAAATTAAACAATGCTACTTTAAAAGCAAATGAAATTGTCGAACTAGCTCAAAAAGAAGCCATAACCAAACAAAAGGAAGCAATAATTGAAGCTAAAGAGCAAATACAGAAAATGAAAGAAAAGATGCATGAAGAAATTACCAAGGAGCAAAGAGATAGGAAAAGCGAGTGGGGCCAGGTAGAAAAAAGACTGCATGACAAAGAAGATATGCTAGATAAAAAGCAAAGCACTTTAGATTCTAGAGAAGAAGCTATCCATAAACAAGAAGAAATCGTAGAAGAATTATCAGATAAAACGAAAAAATTACATGATGAACAGTTAACTAAGTTACAGGAAATCTCTGGTGTTACAGTTGAAAAAGCCAAAGAATACTTGTTAAACAACGTTGAACAAGAAATCAGACAAGAAACTGCTGTCTTAATTAGAGAAATTAAAGAGAAAGCAAAAGAAGAAGCTGATAAAGAAGCGAAAGAAATAGTTGTAAGGGCAATTCAAAGATGTGCGACAGATCATGTTGCAGAAGCAACAGTTTATGTTGTATCTTTGCCAAATGATGAAATGAAGGGTAGAATTATAGGTCGTGAAGGTAGGAACATCAGAACAATTGAAACTTTAACTGGTGTTGATCTAATTATTGATGATACGCCTGAAGCTGTTGTTCTATCTGGCTTTGACCCAGTAAGAAGAGAAATAGCAAGAATAACTTTGGAAAAGCTTATTACAGATGGTCGTATACATCCAGGTAGAATCGAAGAAACTTATGAAAAAGCAAAATTAGAAGTTGAAAAAGAAATAAAAGAAGCCGGCGAGCAGGCATTGCTTGAAGTTGGTATTAGTAGAATACATCCTGAACTAGTTAAACTTATTGGAAGATTGAAATATAGAACTAGTTATGGACAAAACATCCTAAAACATTCACTTGAAGTTGCACATTTATCTGCAAATCTTGCATATGACTTAGGCGCAGACCCAGATATTGCTAGAAGAGCGGGACTGTTACATGATATTGGCAAAGGTGTCGATCATGAAATAGAAGGAACACATGTAGAAATCGGTGTTAGTCTTCTACAAAAATACAAGGAAAATCCATCTGTAATTCATGCTGTTGAAGCTCATCATGAAGATGTTGAAGCAAAAACCATGGAAGCAGTAATTGTACAAATTGCCGATTCATTGTCTGCTGCTAGACCAGGAGCAAGAAGAGAAACTTTAGAATCATATATTAAGAGATTACAAAAACTTGAAGAAATTGCAGATGGCTTTGAAGGTGTTGAAAAATCATATGCTATTCAAGCTGGTCGTGAAGTTAGAATCATGGTTAAGCCAGAAGCTATTGATGATTTAGAAGCTATCAATTTGACAAGAGCAATTGTTAAGGAAATAGAATCTGAAATGGATTATCCTGGACAAATTAAAGTAATGGTAATTAGAGAAACAAGATCAATAGAATATGCAAAGTAAATTTAATAGAAATTTGGTTTAAATGATGAAAATATTATACTTTGGTGATATAATTGGCAGAAAAGGTGTTCGTGCCTTGGAGTCCTTTCTTGAAGGCTTTCTAAAGGATAATAAAGTTGACTTTATATTTGCCAATGGAGAAAACTTAGCAGGTGGAAAAGGTATCACTAAAAAGCAATTTTTAGAAGTTAAGAAATTAGGTGTCGACGGTGTTTCAACTGGCAACCACGTATTTGATAAAAGAGAAATATATGGGCAGTTAAAGGAGTATCCGGAAATTATACGACCTTTGAACTATCCGGTGGGGACACCAGGAAAAGGATTCCATATATTTACAAAAAATGATTTAAAAATAGCAATTATAAACGTCTGCGGGAGAGTTTTCATGAAAACATTAGATTGCCCATTTAGACGTATTGAAGAAATTCTAAGTGGCTTGAGAAGCGAATGTGATACGATAATAGTAGACATTCACGGAGAAGCTACAAGCGAAAAAAAAGCATTAGGATATTTTCTTGATGGAAAAGTTTCAGCGGTTTTAGGGACGCATACACATACACAAACTAATGATTGTCAATTATTGCCCAATAAAACTTTCTTTATGAGTGATTTAGGAATGGTCGGTGCAAAAACGAGCATACTAGGTGTTAAAAAAGAAGTAATAATCAACCATTTCTTGACAGGCATGCCTTTTGCACTAGAAGTTGCAGAAGAAGGCTTGGCCAATGTAAATGGTATTGAACTGGAAATAGACGAAGACAATAAAGTTAAAAGTTATAAAATCATTAACCAAGATATATGATTAAGAACTTATGTATAAGGAGGCAGTCACAATGGAAGTTTTAAAAGTATCAACTTCATCAAAACCTAATTTGGTAGCAGGTGCATTAGCTGCAATGATTAGAGAAAGTGGTTCAGTTGAAATACAAACAATAGGCGCTGGAGCTTTAAATCAAGCGATTAAGGCGATTGCTATAGCAAGAGGCTTTGTAGCACCAGGTGGTATAGATTTAATCTGCACACCTGCTTTTACAGATATTGAAATAGATGGAGATAAAAGAACTGCTATAAAACTAATAGTTGAAGCTAGAAAATAATAAAAAGTAGATAGTAATTAAAGACTACAGGATTTCCTGTGGTTTTTTAATGATTATGAACATAATTTTTGATACAATAAATACATATTTCAAAGGAGATTATAAATGTATAGTACAGAACAAATCAGAGAAAAATTTCTTAAATATTTTGAACAAAAGCAACACCAAAGAGTTGCTAGTTCATCCTTAATCCCAGCAGAGGACCCTACATTGATGTTTGTAAATGCAGGTATGGTTCAATTTAAGAATGTTTTTTTAGGTTTGGAAGAAAGATCATATAAAAGAGCTACATCTTCACAAAAGTGTTTAAGAATAAGTGGAAAACACAATGACTTTGAAGCTGTAGGTAGAACTCCTAGACATCATACTTTTTTTGAAATGCTTGGAAATTTCTCATTTGGTGATTATTTCAAAAAAGAAGCGATTGAATATGCCTGGGAATTCTTGACTGAGGAATTAAAACTCTCAAAGGATAAACTTTGGGTGACCATATATGAAAAAGATGATGAAGCTGGAAATTTATGGAAAGAATTTACAGATATAGATCCTGATAGGATTGTCAAGTTAGGCGAAAAGGATAATTTTTGGTCAATGGGAGATGTTGGACCATGTGGACCATGCACTGAAATCCATTATGATCGTGGTCCAAGCTATTCATGTGGAAATGAATGTGGCTTAGGAAAATGTGAATGTGATAGAATAACTGAAATATGGAACTTGGTTTTCATGGAGTTCAATAGAGATGAAAATGGTGAATTAACACCACTTCCTAAACCAAGTGTTGATACTGGTATGGGACTAGAAAGAATTGCTGCAGTAATGCAAGGGGTGGACAGCAACTATGATACTGATCTTTTCCAGCCGATAATTAAAAAAATTGAGGAACTAGTTAATTTAAAATATTCAAGTGGAGATAGTGGTTTTCCATTTAGAGTAATAGCAGATCATATTCGTTCAAGTTCATTCTTGATAGCTGATGGAGTACTGCCAAGCAACGAAGGCAGAGGCTATATTTTAAGACGTATTCTAAGAAGAGCTGTAAGATATGGAAAGACCTTGGGTTTAAACAAACCTTTTCTCTATATACTCGTTGACACACTGGTTGAAGTAATGGGGAAAGCCTTCCCTGAACTTGTTGAAAAAAGAGATTTTATCATTAAGGTACTTAAAGTAGAAGAGGAAAGATTCCTTGAAACATTAAATGACGGTCTTATACTAACAGAGAATATTCTTAAGGAAATGAAAAAAGAAAACAGACAGACAATGTCTGGGGATGAAGCCTTCCAACTTTACGATACCTATGGTTTTCCTGTTGAACTGACAGAAGATGTCCTGAAAGAGAATAATCTTGATCTTGATAAAGAAGGCTTTATAAAAGCCATGGAAAAGCAAAAAGAAATAACAAGAATCAGCAGCAGCAAAAACGACTTTAAACAAAACATGGCACTAGCCAATGAATTTATAAAATTAAATGAAACAGTATTTGCGGGCTATGAAAAAATGGAAGAAGAAACTTCTGTTTTGGCACTGTTCTCCTTGAATGGCGAAAAGTTAGAGAAGAATGTATTAGATCAGGAAATTATTATGCTGACCGAACAAACTCCTTTTTATGGTGAAAGTGGTGGACAGATTGGCGATACCGGCAATGTATTAAGTGGTGAAGTTATTGTCGGTGAAGTAGTAGATACTAAAAAGTCAACCGATGGCAGAATTTACCATATTGTTAAAATTTACAAAGATTTTGATATTAACAAGAAAATTGTGCTAAAGTTGAATATAGCCAGAAGAGAAGCGATTATGAGGAATCATTCAGCAACTCACTTGCTGCACAGAGCTTTAAACGAGGTTCTAGGTAAACATGCTACTCAAAAAGGTTCATTTGTCGATGATAAATATTTAAGATTCGACTTTTCACATTTTGAGAATCTAACAAAGTCCGAAATTGAAAAAATCGAGGATTTAGTCAATGAATACATTTTAGCACATGCCGATGTTAAGACAAAGCTATTACCAGTTGAAGAAGCTAAGACGATTGGTGCGATGGCCATTTTCGGAGAAAAGTACGGGGATGAAGTCAGGGTTGTTACCATGGGAGATATTTCTATGGAGTTCTGTGGCGGTACACATGTTAAGAACACGAGCCATATAGGCAGTTTCAAGATATTGAGTGAAAGTAGCGTCGGAGCTGGCTTGCGTAGAATTGAAGCTTGTACAGGTCTTGAAACGATAAATAAAGCAAGAGATTTAGATCATATTTTCCTAGCTTTAAGCGGACAACTAAAAGTGCCGCCTAAGGAAATTCTGCAAAAAGTAGTTAATCTTCAAAAGGAAATAAAAGAGCTAAATCTGGAAAAACAAAAATTAAACACTGAACTGGCTAAGACAGCTGTCAATGATTCCATTGACAAAGTGGAAGAAATCAACGGAATACCGGTACTGATTGAAGAATTTACAGGCAAGACCATTGATGAGCTTAGACAGATATCAGATATGTATAGAGACAAGCTGGGTTCAGTATTAGTGGTACTTGGCTCTAATGAAAATGGTAAAGTGAATCTTTTAGTATCAGTAACAAAAGATTTAATTAGCAAAAATGTGGGTGCAGGTAGTATAATAAAAGCAATAGCGCCAATAGTTGGCGGTGGCGGTGGTGGTAGACCTGATATGGCACAAGCTGGAGGGAAACTACCAGAAAAATTATCACAGGCATTAATGGAAGTTAAAAATTTATTGTAACGGAGGTTAGAGATGGATTCAATGGAGAACACCGTAAGATTTACTGGTGATGAAATGGCTGAACAAACTATAAAAGAAGTCTTGACGAAAGTTTATCAAGCTCTGGAAGAAAAAGGATATAATCCTATTAATCAGATTGCTGGTTATTTATTATCTGGTGACCCTGCATATATTACAAGTTTTAATAATGCTAGGGCTTTGATTCATCAGATTGATCGTGATGATATTATTAGGCATTTAGTAAGGTCTTATTTAAAATAATGAGATGCTTAGCCTTAGATTACGGTCAAAAAAGGATAGGCGTTGCTATTAGTGATTTATCAAATACTATTGCAACAACCCACAGTGTTTTGATTAATAATAAAAGTCTACTAGAAAATATCAAGAATATTGTAATCGCTGAAAAAATTACTCATATAATAATTGGATTACCATTACATATGAGTGGTGAAAAAGGCGATAAGGCTTTAATGGCTGAATCTTTAGGTGAAACTATTAAAAGTTTTATTGACGTTGAAATAGTTTATGAAGATGAGAGGCTTACTACAGTTTCAGCACAAAGAATACTTATAGCTGGTGATGTGAGAAGAGAAAAAAGAAAAAGCAAAATAGATGCCCTGGCTGCAACCTTTTTTCTTCAAAAATATCTCGATAAGCAAAAATGACATTAGACATATTTTATGCTATAATTAACTAAATTGCAAAGAGGAAGGAACATAAAAATGGAAAATATTGATGAAAAAGATATAGTAATATTAACTGATGAGGAAGGTTTAGAACATCAGTTCATTATTGTAGACATGATAGAGGTTGAAACTGGAGTTTATGCTATGTTGATGCCAATGGAAATTGAGGGCGAAAGTGAAGAAGATGACTATTACGTAATTATGAAAGTAGTCAAAGAAGATGATGAAGAAGTATTAATGACAATTGAGGATGATGAAGAATATCAAGCGGTTGCAGCAGCAATTGAAGAACTATATTGTGAAGAAGATGAAGATGATCAGGAGATTATTGACTCAATTAGTAAATAATAGTCATAGAGGTGTATAATTGAGGAACAATAATAATATCGTACAAAGTTCACGATCTAATAGAACTAAAAGAAATAATAGAAATAATAATAAAAAAAATAGCAATATAAAAATAGCATTTATTTTTATATTGCTATTTGTCATAGTTGTCGCAGGATTTAATGTTGCAAGTTCGTTTGGACCTTCAAGAGAAAAAGGCCAGGCTAACTTTAATATTGAAACAGGTTCAAGTTTGACAAAAATAGCTGATATCCTTGAAGAAAGTAAAGTTATAAAATCTGCAAATTCCTTTAGAATTTATGTTAAGCTATTTGCTGACAGCAGTAAATTCAAAGCAGGACAATATAGTGTAGAAAGACCGATTGACTTTAAAGAAATAACTGAACTTTTAAGTAAAGGTCAAAACCAAACTAACGGAGTCAAAGTAACAATACCTGAAGGATTTGTTATAACTCAAGTAGCTACTTTAATGGAAAGCAAACAATTAGGTAATAAGACGGAATTTTTAGAATTAGCAAAAGCAGGAAATTTTGATTATGAGTTTTTGAAATTCGATCTAGAACCTTCGGTTAAATATAAGCTTGAAGGCTTTATGTATCCTGATACATATTTTTTCAATGAAGATGCAACTAGTGAAGAAATAATTAAAATTCTATTAGATACCTTCAAGACTAAAGTATGGGAAGAATTAAAAACAGCTTCAAATGAAAATGGCCTTGATTATAATGAACTATTGACACTGGCTTCAATTGTGGAAAAAGAAGCAGTTAAGGATGATGAAAGAGCTAAAATAGCTGGAGTCTTTTTTAATAGAATAGAAATTGATATGAATCTTCAATCATGCGCAACAGTTCAATATGCATTAAATAGGGAAAAATTTTCAACAACTGTAACCTTTGAAGAAACCAGGTTGGACTCTCCATATAACACCTATAAATATCCTGGCCTACCTCCTGGACCTATATGTAATCCAGGTATAAAATCAATCGAGGCAGTGATAAAACCTGATACAAATAAATATTTGTTTTTTGTAGCCAAGGGTGATGGTTCTCACTATTTCAGCCTGACATATGATGAACATTTAGAAGCTATACAAAAATATCAAAAATAAAGGAATTAAAATGAAAAAAATAGAAGTATTAGCCCCAGCTGGAAATTTAGAAAAATTAAAAATAGCTTATCTATATGGTGCTGATGCCGCTTATGTTGGAGGCAAGAATTTTAGTTTACGTTCGAAAGCTGGAAATTTCGACTTAGAAGAATTGAAAGAAGCAAAAAAAATAAGTGTCGAATTAGATAAAAAACTCTATATTGCCTTAAATATATTTCCGCATAATATTGATTTAGAAAATATTATCGAATATTTAGAAAAGCTTAATGAAATTAGAGTAGATGCAATGATAGTATCTGATCCGGGCATAATTTATCTAGCAAAAAAACATGCACCTAATACACCAATCCATCTAAGCACCCAAAGCAACACTTTAAACTGGGCAGGGTGTCAGTTCTGGAAAGAACAAGGTCTTGAGAGGGTTGTCCTAGGGCGTGAGGTTTCATTAAAGGAAATAGCAGGTATACATGAAAAAACTGATGTAGAAATTGAAGCTTTCGTTCATGGAGCCATGTGTATGGCCTATTCAGGCCGATGTATGTTAAGTATGTACATGACAGGAAAAAGTGCAAATAATGGAAGTTGCACACATCCATGTAGATGGGAATACTATGTTGTTGAAAAACAAAGAGAAGATCAGTTTATGCCAATTGAAGAAGATGAAAGAGGTACATATATTTTTAATTCAAAAGATTTATGTATGTTGCCATATTTAGAAAGATTTATAAATAGTGGTGTTACTAGCCTTAAGATCGAGGGAAGAATGAAAAGCATTCATTATGTAGCAACAGTTACTAAGGTTTATCGTGAAGCCGTTGATATTATTGAAGCTGGTGGAGATTTGAATATAGCCTTACCAAGACTGATGGCAGAACTTGATGGAATAGGTGAGCGAGATTATACCACAGGTTTTTATTTAGATGAAAATGATGTTAATATGCAACAGTATGAACCTTTCAATGTACAAAAAAATATAAAGTTTGTAGGTAAGGTTATTGAAGTGCTAGAAGACAGTATTTTAATTGAACAAAGAAATAAGTTTGTTCTAGGAGATACTTTGGAAGTACTATTACCATTTGGTAGCAATCTCAACATAACTATAGATAAAATAGTCAATGAGAAAGGTGAAACTGTAGAAAGTGCACCTCATCCTAAAGAAATATTAAGAATAAATAAAATACCTGGTATTATGCCAGGTTCTCTACTAAGAATAAGGAGCTAAAATGATAGATTTAAAACCAGAATATTTTATTGATACAATATATGACATAGATTTTAATATTTTAAGAAGAGATGGAATAAACACCTTGCTACTTGATATTGATAATACTCTTGTACCATTTAAAACAATGATACCTGAAAAAAAAGTAATTGCGTGGGTTGATATAGTTAAGAATGAAGGATTCAAGATATGTCTAGTTTCAAATGCCTATCCTAGAAGAGCTCAGATTATTGCCGGGAAGTTTGATGTGCCAGTAATTTACATGGCGAAAAAACCATTTAAAAAAGGTGTGGTTGATAGTCTGAAATTAGTGAATAGCAAAAGCACTGAAGCTATAATGGTGGGTGACCAGATTTTTACTGATGTTTTTGCTGCAAGACTTGCTGGGGTTCAAAGTATACTAGTCGAACCAATGACAACTAGTGATTTCTTTATGACTAAAATATATAGAGTTTTTGAATATTTTGTAAAAAGAAATTTAAAAAAGGAGAAAATGAAGTAATGAGAAACTTGCTGGGTATTATTGGAAATCCACTAGGACACAGTTTGTCACCTGTTCTTCATAACACAGCTATTGAAAAACTATCAGCTGATTACACATATGAAAAATGGGAACTAGCTGAAAATGAATTGGAATCATTCATGAAAGTGGTTAGGGATAAAGAAAGTTTAATACTCGGATTCAATGTTACTATTCCTTACAAAGAAAAAATAATACCATATCTAGATGAACTTGATGTTCTAGCTTCCAAGTTAAGAGCAGTTAATACAGTCAAATATGAAGCTGGCAAATTAAAAGGTTATAATACAGATGGTTTAGGACTATTAGAAACACTTATTCGAAATAATGTTCAATATGAAAATAAAAATATATTAATTTTAGGTAGCGGTGGTGCCTGTAAAGGAATCTCTCTATATTTAACAGATCAAAAGGCTGCTAGAATTGATATAGTAGCCAGAGATGAAAATAAAGGTGGAAGTATATCATCGAAAATAAGACAGACAGGAACAAATAGCAAATTTATTTCATGGTCAGATCTCAAGGATTTGAAAATTGCAGATTATGATATTATTATTCAAACCACACCACTTGGTATGAAAAACCAGGCAGGAAAAATTGAATTCCCTTATGATAAGTTAACTTCATGCAAAACAGTTATAGATATAGTCTATAACCCATTAGAAACAGAATTTTTGAAAAAATCCAAAGTTAATGGTGCAAAGTGCATTAATGGACTAGAAATGTTAGTGTATCAAGGTTATCATAGCTTCAAAATCTGGACTGGTCTAGAAGAGGATACAGACTTAATGCTTAGGACTGCTTATTCTCTATTGGAGGTTGAAAGTGAATAATATAGTTCTAGTTGGCTTTATGGCTGTGGGAAAAACAACAATCGCAAAGTCCTTAAAGGGGATTTTTGGCTATTCGCTATTTGATATTGATAGCATAATTGAAAAAGAAGAAAAAATTCCTATATCAGAAATTTTTAATAAAAAAGGTGAAAACTACTTTAGAGCCAGAGAAGTGGAAGTAGCAAAAAAACTATTGTCTCGTAACAACAATATTATTAGTACAGGTGGAGGACTTTTTCTAAATGAAGAAGTAAGAAAAATGGCCTTAAAGAATAATTTTGTTGTTTTTTTAGATTTAGATATCAATGAAGTTTACAATCGAGTCAATAGAAATAATTTAAGACCTTTAGCTAAAGGCAAAACCTTAGAAGAATTAAAAAATCTATACGAAAAAAGACTGCCATATTATCTTGAAGCAAATGTGCGAATAGACACAAATAGTAAAACACCAAAACAAATCGCAGAAGAAATTAAAGAATACTATTATAAATGGTTGAACAAGGAGCTATAAAATGATTGAAAAAATTTTACTGGAAAAGACCTTAGAAAAACTAATATCAAAAGGTTGTGATTTTGCTGATATCTATTTAGAGTCTAAAAGTACACTTGGTGTAGTTTTAGATAATAAGAAAATAGAAAGAATTACTAGAGGCAGTAGATATGGAGCAGGTCTTAGAGTTATATATGGTGGTAGAACATATTTTGCCTTTACTGAAGACTTAAGCGAGAAAGCCTTATTCCAAATAGCAGGAGATCTTGCTAATAAGGAAAGTGGTAAAAATATTCTCGTAGAAAATAAACACGAACTTTTAGAAGGCACAGATGCTTACCTGTATGACACAAACATGGATAGTGGCACATTGAAAGAAAAAGCCGATTTATTACTACATTTAAATGAATTAGCCTGGGTGGATAAAGGTTCTTTAATCCAGCTGACTTTATCTTATGGCGATGTTGACCAAGATGTATATATAATGAATTCCAATGGAGTTTATGTCCATGATAAGCGACCAAGAGTGAAAACCATAATTCAGGGAGTTTTTCAAAAAGGTGAACAGATTCAAAGTGCTTATGATGTAGTTGGTGCATTAGGTGACTATGGATTTATTAAAACAAGAAATATGGAGTCCATCTTAGATGGAGTAAAATTAAAAGGTGAAAACTTGTTAATAGCTAATGAAGCACCAAGTGGGACTATGCCGGTTATAGTTTCAGGTGAAGCTGGGGGAACTATGGTACATGAAGCTTGTGGTCATGGTCTAGAAGCAGATATTGTAAAAAAAGGTATGTCTGTTTATGGTAATAAAATAGGAGAAAAGGTAGCTTCTGAATTAATTTCAGTTGTTGATGATGGTACAATCAAAGGTAGATACGGAACAAGTTTTTATGACGACGAAGGTACTAAGACCAAAGAAAATATCCTGATTAAAAATGGTGTTTTAAGAGGATACATGAGCGATTTACAATCTGCCGATGAATTAGGAATAGATCCAACTGGAAATGGCAGAAGAGAAGGTTATCATGCAATGCCTATCACAAGAATGACAAATACCTATATCAGTAAAGGTAAAGAAAGTAAGGAAGATATCATTGCTTCAGTTGATAATGGATTATTTGTCAAACATATGGGTGGGGGACAAGTTAATACTGCAACAGGTGATTTTGTATTTGAAGTTTCAGAGGGATATTTAATTAAAAATGGAAAAATAGAAGAGCAAGTAAGAGGAGCTACTTTGATTGGCAATGGTCCAGATGTCTTGAATAAGATAGATATGGTCGCTAATGATTTTGGTTACTCGCTAGGAACTTGTGGCAAGGATGGTCAGGGTGCACCAGTAGCTGATGGTCAACCTACTTTAAGAATTCCAAGTCTTGTTGTAGGAGGTACTAAATAATGAAAAATCTAACTGATGCAATTGATTATGGGTTGAGTAGAGGTTGTAATGATATAGAATTATATATTGAAACTAGTAGTAATCTTGATCTTGAAATTAGGGCTGGCAAACTTGATAAGTATCAAGAATCAAAAGCTCAAGGTATTGGGGTAAGAGTAATTAAAGGCAATAAACAGAGTTTAGTTTATGGTACAAGTGATAATACAAAGGATTTGCAAAAAAGTATAGATGAAGCTATTGAAATTCTAGAGTTCATGGATGAAGATGATATTGTTTTACACGGAGCTGAGGAATTTAATGGCAATATTGATAGCGAACAAATAATCCAAACATCTTTTGATACAAAGCTGGATTACATAATTGAACAAGAAAAGAACGGTATAGGGAGTACGGCAATAAAGGCTATGGTAGAAAGTACAACCTATGAAGAAAATAAATATTCTAAACAAATCATAAATTCCAAGGGTTTAAATAAAATAGAAACTGGAGCGTATTGTGGAAGTTCTATTTCACTTGCTATTAATCAAGATGGTGTTAATGAAACAGGTTATTCTTACTATTATACAAGAGATATAAATGAATTATTTGGTCAAGATTTAGGGAATGAAGCAAATGAAAAAGCCAGAGAAATGTTAGGGGCAGGGCTTGTAAGTTCAAAAAAATACACTGCTATTTTCTCGGCTGATGTAGTTGTTGATTTATTAAGGCTACTATCATACTCCTTTAATGGAGAGAATATTTATAAAGGTAAGTCATTATTTAAAGATAAAAAGGGAATAAAAGTCATTTCGGATAAACTAAATATTATTGACGATGGTAATGAAAAGACAGCTTTAGGTTTCACTTTTTTTGATGGAGATGGTGTAATGGCAAAAAGAACTCCTATTATTAAAGATGGAGTATTCCTTGGTGGTTTATATAACCTGTCAATTGCTAAAAAAGCTGGGTCAACAACAACAAGTAATGCTACTAGATCTCATAGTTCACTGCCAAATATAGGTTATCATAACCTGTGTCTGGAAAATGGGCTTGTTGAAGTTAAGGATATGATGTTAGAATTAAACAATGGTATAATTATCAAGGAACTTATGGGTTTACATATGGCTAATCCTATATCAGGAGAATTTTCTTTAGGTGCATCTGGTTTGAAAATCGAAAATGGTAAAATAAACGGAGGATTTAGAGGTGTTACTATATCAGGGAATATACTTGATATTTTTTCTAATATTATAGCTGTAGGCAATGATTTTCAAAGAAGAACCAGTATTGGTGCACCATCACTTTTAATCCAAGATGTTATAGTCAGCGGTAGTTAAAAGCCATTATTTATGATATAATCGGAAAAAGAGGTACAATATGAAAATACTAATAGTGAATGGTCCTAATTTGAATGCTTTAGGACGAAGAGAAGTCAATATTTATGGGTCAGAAACCTTAGAAGATCTTGAGAAACAATGGATTGCCTATGGTAATGATTATGGTATGGAAATTGAAGTTTTCCAATCAAATATTGAGGGAGAAATAATCGATCATTTATATAAGATGAAAGATAGTGTCGATGGTATCATTATCAATCCTGGTGCTTTGACTCATTATAGTTATTCATTAAGAGACTGTATTGCAGCTATCGAAAAGGATGTTCTTGAAGTTCATTTATCTAATGTTGACAATAGAGAAGAGTTTAGGAAAATATCTGTTATAACTCCAGTTGCCTGCGGGAAGATATCTGGATTAGGTAAAGTTGGATATATTTTAGCTATAAACTTTTTCATTTTGAAAAATGAAAAAAAATAGTATATTAAAAATACAAGCGAAATTAACAGACGATGCCTATTTGTTCACTCAAAAGACAAATATTCACTATTTAACAGAGATTTCTCATTTAGAAGGAAATTTACTTATAACAAAAAATGAGGCAATATTCTTCACTGATTTTAGATATTATGAAGAAGCTTGCAGTGAACTAGCAATAGATGTAGTAGATTTTCAAGGTAAAAAACTTGAATGTATAAATAGATATTTGAAAAAATTGTGTATTAAAAAAGTTTGTTTTGAAAAAGATATTACATATATCCAAGCTGTTTTAAATAAGAAATTCTTTGAAGCTAAGGGTATAGAATATGAAATGGCTTCGAATTTAATTGAAAAATTAAGAGAAGTGAAAAACGACAAGGAAATAGAACTTATCAGAAAAAGTGCTGATATTAATAATAGAATATTTATTGATGTTCTTGATAAAATTAAAATTGGTGTGACTGAAAAAGAATTAAAGGATTTCCTTGAAAATAGAATTAGAGAACTTGGTGGTGAAGGAAGCAGTTTTGATTTAATAGTTATTTTTGATAAGAAATCCAGTATGCCACATGGTATTTCCGGAGATAATAAATTGGTAAATAATGTTCCAATATTAATTGATATTGGAGTTAATTATAAAGGTTATGCTTCTGATATGACTAGAACAGTTTTTTTTGGAAGACCTGACAGTGAATTTCTAGAAATATACAATTTAGTCAAGAACGTGCAAAAACAAGCATTGGAAATGGTGAAACCGGGAGCAAGAGTTAAGGATATTGACCAAAAGGTTAAAGACTTTCTTGCTTTAAAGGGGTTTAACTTAGGTCATAGTACGGGTCATGGTGTAGGGTTGGAGATTCATGAAGCGCCCTTTATCAATGTAAACAACGATGATATTCTTGAAGAAAATATGGTAATAACTATAGAACCAGGCATATATATTCCAAATAAATTTGGAGTTAGAATTGAAGATTTAGTCTTGGTAACTAAAGACGGTTATGAAATATTATCAAATATAGATAAAGAATTAATAATTATAGCGAGGGGAGAATATTAAGTGATATCAACAAGTGATTTTAAAACAGGTATGACAATAGAATTTGATAATGAACTTTTTACAATTGTAGAGTTTCAACATGTAAAACCAGGTAAAGGTGCTGCCTTTGTGAGGACCAAGTTGAAAAATAGAAGATCTGGTGCCATTGTTGAAAAAACATTTAGATCTGGAGAAAAAGTTGAAAAGGCACATTTAGAAAAAAAAGAGATGCAGTATTTGTATAATGAGGGTAATGACTATCACTTTATGAATACAGAAACATATGACCAGATATCATTGAATGCAGTTCAACTTGGCGAAGAGAATATAAAATTCTTGAAGTCAGATATGATGATTCAAGTAATGTTCTACGGGGAAGAAACAATTGGTGTTGATCTTCCAACTACAGTAATCCTAAAAGTTATAGAAACAGAACCTGGTGTAAAGGGTGATACAGCCTCAAATGTTACAAAATCTGCTACAGTTGAAACAGGTGCAATCATAAAAGTACCTATGTTTGTTAATGAAGGTGATGAATTGGTTATTGATACTCGTAATGGCGAGTATGTATCAAGAAATTAGAAACAAGGAGGAATTAATTATGAATGAAGCTGAAAAAAGCACATTAGTAGGTAAAATTAAAATTGCTGATAACGTGGCTGCAGCAATTGCCAATATTGCTGCCCAAGAAGTTGACGGTGTTGTCAAAGTTATTGGTAGTTCTACTTCACCAATTACAGAAATGTTTGGTAAAAAGAATTTAGCAAAAGGAGTTAAAATCAACATGGATGAAGAGGGTACTAATATTGAATTAGCACTAGTAATTCAACATGGTGTCAATATTGTAAAGATTGCTGAAGAAGTACAAAGAAATGTTAAAGAAGCCGTTGAGTCTATGACTGGAATCAGTGTTAAAAACGTTGATATTACAATCAGTGATATTGTATTTGAAGAGAAAAAGGAAGAAGTAAAGGAGTAAATTATGATTAGACGAATTTTGTCTATACTGATTCTTTTTGTTATTGTCGTGTTGTCATTTGCAGAAACAATGGTCTGGTTATTAGGTACAGATTTAAGGATTTCTAATGACTATCTAACGCTTGGAGTATTTGTCTTGTCATTAATTGCCTTGATAATATTATCAGGTGGTAGAAGTAAAAATGATTCGCAAAAAAAAATCTACATCAAGCAGGATAAGGATAGTGTTTTAATAACTGAAAATGCTGTAAGTCAAATGGTGAAAAATGTCATTAGTAATGTAGGGGAAGTACAATCGAGTGATATTAAGATTGGCTATACTAAGGATAAAAAAATTGCGCTTAGAGTATCATTGGTATTAGCTTTAGGAAGTAGTATACCAGAGGTAACTAGTTCTGTAGAGCAAAATGTACGCCAAGTTTTTTCAGGAATATTAGAAGAAAAGTTTGAAAATGTTGAAGTTGTAATTAAAGGCTTCAGAGATGGATCGTCAGCAATAAAGTAAATTGAAAATCGAGGTGTTAAGTGAGCAGAAGAGACTCTAGATTATATGCTATGGAAATAATTTATCAAAAAGAGCTGGAAACCTTTGAAAATAATGCCGGGTCCGACATTAAACTGAAAATCAGTGATGAAATATTTGGGAATTCGCTGATTGAAAATATGGAGGAAGATAAAGATAGCATTGTAGAAAAAATAAATAGTTGCTTAATGGACTGGAGCTTTGCAAGACTTGGCTACCTTGAAAGAAGTATTCTTTTATTAGGATTTACAGAAATGTCAAAATTTCAAGAAATTCCATTAAATGTCTCATTAGATGAATGGGTAGACATTGCTAAGGATTATTGTGGAGAAGAAGCAAAAAAGTTAATAAATGGTGTTTTAAATAATTATAAGAATATTTTAATAAAGGAAAAAATTAGAATTGAATAATAATTCTTGATTTTAAGATAAAAAAGGACTGTAACTACATGTTACAGTCTTTCTTTCATTTTAGCAGGCTTAAAAATAGTTGTTATTTATGCTGTATTCTCTTGTCAATTTGATTAAAAAATGTTAATCTATCCTGTAGTGGGTTAGAGATTCGACAAAATAATTTATTAGCAAATGGCCGTGTGAAAATCTTTATCCTTGGTTGTGTGACATCCAATATGAGAATCATAAAAATTTTCAAGAAATCTTGAATCTTAAGGAGGTCTTACTTAAATGTATAAAATTGTAAAAAAAGAGATGTTAAATCCAAGTATTGTCTTAATGGATGTTTATGCACCTGATATAGCAAAGACATGTAAAGCTGGACAATTCATAGTTTTGCGAATTGATGAAATAGGGGAAAGAATACCTTTAACAATTGCAGACTTTTTCCCAGAAGAAGGTTTAGTTAGAATAGTAACTCAAGCAGTTGGCTATACTAGTAGAAAGCTTATGAATATGAATGAAGGAGATAGTTTCCTTGATTTTATAGGTCCATTAGGAAAAGAAAGTGAAGTTGAAAACTTTGGTACAGTATTATGTATCTGTGGTGGTTTAGGTATTGCACCAATGTTTCCAATTGCTAGAGAACTAAAAAAAGCAGGAAATAAAGTTATTACTGTAATTGGTGCTAGAAGTAAAGACTTATTGATTTGGGAAGATGTTTTAAGAGAAGTAAGTGATGAAGTTTATGTTACAACCGATGATGGATCATATGGTAGAAAAGGTCTGGTTACCGATGTTTCCAAGGAAATACTTGAAAGAGAAAAAATTGACCATGCTTGGGCTATTGGACCTGTCATCATGATGAAGTTTTCAGCCTTGTTAACAAAGGAATATAATGTTCCTACTATAGTTAGTATGAATCCGATAATGGTGGATGGAACAGGAATGTGTGGTGCTTGTAGACTGGAAGTGGATGGCAAGACTGTATTTGCTTGTGTTGATGGACCTGAATTTGACGGACATCAAGTTAATTGGGACCTTTCAATGAGAAGAATGAATATATACAAGGCTAAAGAAGAAATTGCCCTGGAAAAAGCTATTAAGGGAGGATTTTAACATGCCATTAAATTTAAATAGAGTAGGAATGCCAAATAGAGAACCAGATGTTAGAAACAAGGATTTTATTGAAGTAGCCGAAGGCTACAATGATGAAATGGCTCTTGAAGAAGCCAGCAGATGTTTAAATTGTAAAAAACCTTTATGTGTTGGAGGTTGTCCGGTAAACATTGATATTCCAAGATTTATAAATCAAGTTACAAAAAAGGATTATGATTCAGCATATTATACATTAAAAGAATTCAGTCTTTTACCTGCAGTATGTGGAAGAGTATGCCCACAAGAACATCAGTGTGAAGGCGTATGTATCTTGAATCCTAAAGGTGCACCAATTGGTATTGGTCGCCTGGAAAGATATGTAGCTGATAAATTTAGAGAAAGTGGTAATGAAGAAGTCTTGAAAAAAGAAGCTCCAACCGGCAAAAAAGTTGCTGTGTTAGGTGGCGGACCAGCTGGACTTGCTTGTGCCTATGATCTTGCTAAACTTGGACATGATGTAACAATTTACGAAGCCTTACATACTTTAGGTGGTGTGCTTATGTATGGTATTCCTGAATTCAGGTTACCAAAGAATATTGTTAATAAAGAGATTGAAAATATAGAAAAACTTGGTGTAAAAATTGAATTAAATAGTGTTGCCGGAAGAGTAAATACTGTTGAAAAATTAATGAAGGAAGATGGTTTTGACGCTGTATTTATTGGTACAGGAGCAGGTCTTCCTTATTTCTTGAACATACCAGGTGAGAATTTAAACGAAGTATATTCAGCTAATGAATTTTTAACTAGAGTAAACTTGATGAAAGCCTATAAATTCCCTGAATATGATACACCTGTTTTTGTAGGTGAGAAAGTAGCTGTTGTTGGAGCGGGAAATGTTGCTATGGACGCAGCTAGAACAGCAAAAAGACTTGGTGCCAAAGAAGTATATATCGTTTATAGAAGATCCAAGGATGAAGTTCCAGCAAGACTAGAAGAACTAGAACATGCAGAAGAAGAAGGTGTTATTCTACAGTTATTAACAAGTCCTGTAGAAGTAATTGGTGATGATTGTGGACATGTAACCGCACTTCGTTGTGTTAAATATGAATTAGGGGAACCTGATGAAGGTGGTAGAAGAAAACCTGTTGAAGTTCCGAACTCAGAGTTTGACATACCGATGGATATGGTTGTAATGGCAATTGGTCAAGGACCAAATCCTTTATTATTAGAAACAACTAAAGGTTTAGAACTCAATAAAAGAGGTAATATAGTAGCTGATGATGAAGGTAGAACTTCTATTGATGGAGTTTTTGCTGGTGGAGATATTGTTACAGGTGCTGCTACAGTTATTCTAGCTATGGGAGCTGGAAAGAAAACTGCCCAAAGTATCCACGAATACTTAATGAAGAAATAGGTAATAATTAAATAATATATATTCAAGGAGGAAAAATATATGTCAGCAAATTTATTAGATGGAAAAGCAATTGCAAAAGAAATAAGAGAAGAGGTTAAAGCCGAGGTAGCTGCTTTAAAAGAACAAGGTATCGAACCTAAAATGGCTGTAATCCTTTGTGGCGATGATCCTGCTAGTGTATTTTATGCACAAAGCAAAGAAAAAGCTGCTGCCAATGTTGGAATTGGGTTTGAATTCCACAATCTACCAGGTTCAACTCCTGAAGCTGAACTTTTAGCTTTAGTAGATAAGTTGAATAACGATGAAAGTATCCATGGTGTAATGATTGAATTACCATTGCCTTCACATATTAATAAGGAAATAGTTATGGAATCTGTTCTACCTGAAAAAGACGTAGACGGTATCCATCCTAAAAACAGAGGCTATATCTTAAGTGATGGCCCTGGTTTATTCCCTGCAACACCTCAAAGCTGTATTGAATTAATGTTAAGAAGCGGAGTTGAGATCAAAGGGAAGCACGCTGTAATTGTAGGACGTGGAGAAACTGTTGGAAAGCCATTAGTTTTCCTATTATTAAAACACAACCCAACAATCACAATATGTCATTCAAGAACAGTTGACTTAGCTTCATTTGTAAAACAAGGTGATATTGTAATCGCT
>JBGSJN010000105.1:0-45094 GCA_041741995.1 Bacillota bacterium | reverse complement strand
TGTAGAACATCTGATGAGGGAAGTTGAAGAATATATAGAGTATTACAACAATAGGCGAATTAAATGCAAATTAAAAGGACTGAGCCCGGTTCAATACCGGATTCAGTCCCTAAGAGTTGCTTAATTAAACTGTCCAAGATTTGGGGTTCAGTTCAAATACCTGCTCTTTTTTATTACATATTTAATACATATGCAATAAAATATTTTTATGTTTAATGACTGTAATTTTATGTAAGACTTCTTAATAACCCACCACTAAGTAGTTTCATTTTTTTCAAGTGAATTTTGAAACTTTCCACAAAAATTTTACACTTTTTTAAGGTTGTAATTGTGGATAATTTTTGTTATCATTCTTAATACATCCAAAGTATCTAGGATAAAAATCAATTCAAAATCTTAATTGTGGATAACTTTACGGATAATAAACAAGTTTATCCACAACCTTAATAAATCACAAGGAGTTTTGCTATGCCATTTGAATCAATCAATTATAATTTTACTAAGCTTTTAAAAGAAAAAGTAAGCAATCAAAACACTTATGATGCTTGGTTCAAGGAAACCAACATCATAAAAATTGAATATGACAAGGCATATATATCTGTTCCTAATAGCTTTGCTAAAAAGTTTTTATCAAAGAGCTATTATCATTTAATAAATGAAGTAGTAAATTTAGCTTGTGATAAAAACTTGGACTTGGAATTTGTGGAAAACTCTTCAGAAGAGTATGTTAAAATTGTTAATAAAACAAAGAGTCATAACTTATCAACAAGTAATTTAAATCCTAAATATATATTTGATGACTTTGTAGTAGGTGAGAATAACCGTTTTGCACATGCTGCTAGTTTAGCAGTAGCTGAAAATCCCGCAAAACTTTATAATCCACTGTATATTTATGGAGGAGTTGGTTTAGGTAAGACTCACTTAATGCATGCCATAGGACACCATTACCAGGAGTTAAATCCAAAATCTAATGTTCTATATGTATCTTCAGAGACCTTTACTAATGATTTAATAAATTCATTAAAAGACGGAAAAATAGAAAATTTTAGAAATAAATATAGAAATATCGATTTATTACTTATTGATGATATTCAATTTTTAGAAAATAAAGAAAAAACTCAAGATGAATTTTTTCATACTTTTAATACCTTAAAAGATGCCAATAAACAAATAGTTATATCTAGTGATGAACCACCAGCAAAACTAAAAATAGAAGAAAGACTAACATCAAGATTCAACTGGGGTCTATCAACCGACATTGGTCAACCTGACTTTGAAACCAGAGTAGCTATTTTAAGAAAGAAAGCAAGTCTAGACGGTATTAAACTAAATGATGAAATATATTCCATGATAGCCAGCAAAATAACTTCCAATATTAGAGAATTGGAAGGATCCTTATTAAGGGTAGATGCTTATGTGACACTACACAATATTGATAGAAAATCAATTGATGAGGCTTTTATAGATGAAACGTTAAAAGATATTACTAATAAACAGATTAAAATGAAATTAAATGATCAAAGTATAAAAAAAGCTGTTGCTACCTTCTATGGTATTTCGGTAGAAGAGATGATTTCCAGAAGAAGATCTAGAAATATATCATTTCCAAGGCAAATAGCCATGTATCTTATCAGAGAACTTACTGATTTTTCTTTGCCTAAAATTGGAAGTTCCTTTGGTGGAAAAGATCATACCACAGTTATGCACGCTTGTGATAAAATAGCTATAGGTATACAAACAAACCCTGAAATAAAGCAAGTTGTTAATCAAATAAAGGAATCTTTAGAGACTGGAAAGTTTTAATTGTGTAAACTGTTGATGAGATGTACAAGTTACTAACATTTGATACACATGCTATGATGCTTTCTATCAAAGGTTCTTTATGACTTATCAACAATATTAACAGCCCTTATGACTACTAGGACTATACTTTAATAAAAAAGAAAAGAGGACAAAAAATGAAATTCACTGTTAACCAAAAAGAATTGTTAAATAACTTACTAATAGTGAACAAAGCAGTATCCAATAAAAATATTCAACCACTTCTTAGCGGTATCTATCTTGAAACAAAAGATGACAACAAGTTGATTATTAGAGGAACTGACATGGAGTTAGGTATTGAAAGTGAAGTATCTGCACTCGTTGAAGAATCTGGTAAGATTGTTCTACCATCAAAATATTTTGTTGAAATTGTAAGAAAATTACCAATGATGGATTTAGAACTTTCAACAGAAGAAAATAGTCAAATAAAAATAATTTATGGATCATCAGAAATAAAATTGAATTATTATGAAGGTAGTGAGTACCCATCAATACATGACTTTGAAGGTGAATGCGTCTTAAAAATTAAAGGTGATGATTTAGTTAATGCTATATCTTTATCACAGGTTGTTGTATCAACGGATATGAGTAGACCTATATTCACAGGAATCCTACTCGAAATAAAAAACGATAAATTAAATTTTGTTTCCTCTGATACACATAGATTATGTTATACATATATAGAAAATATTGAGAAAAACGTCGATAGATGGGAATCTATAGTACCAGCAAAATCCTTAAAGGAAGTTGCTTATATAATTCATGAAGATGAAGAAATAGAAATTCACATTACCTCAAACAGAATACTTTTTAAATCAGGAAATATAAAAGTAACATCTAGATTAATTGAAGGAAAATTTGTAAATTATGAGCAGGTAATTCCAAAAGAATTTACAACAGATATAAATATAATCAAAAAGAGTCTTCTTGATTCTTTGGAAAGAGCCTTTGTTTTAACAAGAGATGAAATAAAATCAAAGTTGAATACAGTAAAGTTCAATATAAAGGAAAAAGTTTTAATAATATCTTCTAGAGCATCAGAAGTTGGAGATATTTATGAAGAAATACCTATATTTTTACAAGGTAAGGAACTAGAATTAGGATTTAATGGAAAATATCTAATTGAAATATTAAGAAATATCGATGGAGAAGAAATTTCAATAAAACTTAATGATCCTCAGAGCCCTGGAATTATAAAGGGAAATCAAGGAAATGAAAAATTCATATATTTGATATTACCAGTAAGATTACAATAATTGAGGTAAAAATGTTATTAAAGAATATATCTTTAAAGAATTTTACAAACTATGAAGAAGCAAATTGCGACTTTGACGATAATATAAATATTTTTGTAGGAGATAATGCACAAGGTAAAAGTAATCTTCTTGATGCAATATATTATATAGCAACAATTTCTTCATCAAGAAAAAATAAAGACAAAGAATTAATAAAGTGGGGCAGAGATTTTTTTAGTATTTCTGCCCATTTTTTCAATAGATATGGGGAAAACAAGGTTGATGTAAAAGTTGTTGGTAACAAGAAGGAAGTATATTTAAATAATTATAAAATTGAAAAAAGAAAAGAATATATAGGATATTTAATAGCTGTTATATTTAATCCAGAAGATTTATATATAATTAAAGGTGATCCTTCCCTACGAAGACAATACATCGACAATGAACTATCAACAACAGATGTTGAATATTTTATAAATATAATAAAATATAGAAAAATATTGGAACAAAGAAATATTCTTTTAAAAGAACATCGAAGAAAAAAAATAAGTGATGACCTTATGGATATATGGGAAGAACAACTTACTAAATATGGTGTAAAAATTATAAATAAAAGATTAGAATTAATTAAGAAACTACAAGAAATATCTAAAAAAATACATTTAAGAATAACGGATAATCAAGAAAAATTGCACATTGAATATCAAACAAATATAGATTTAACAAATATAGATTTAAGCTATAGAAATCTATTAAAAGAAAACAGGCAAAAAGATATTGAAAGAGGATATACATCAATAGGACCTCATCGTGATGATTTAGAAATTTTAATTAATGATATGTCTGCAAAGAAGTTTGCTTCTCAAGGACAACAAAGAACTATATCCTTAAGTCTTAAAATATCAGAAATAGAATTTATTAAAGAAAAAACTGGAGAATATCCGCTACTATTATTAGATGATGTTCTATCAGAACTTGATAAAAAAAGAAAACACAAACTTTTAGAAGAAATAGAAAACAAAGTGCAAACAATAATAACTACAACAGATTTAAACGATATAGAAAATTTTGTAGTAGAAAAAGGCAAAGTAATTATAATACATGATGGAAAGGTTATATAATGGCATATATATGTGAAAGCTGCGGAGAAAGAGTTGATGATAATGAAGTATGTTTATGTGTTCTAACTTTAAAGAAAGACAATCTCAAAAAAAGAACAAAAAGATATTTTTTAAAAAAGCAAAAAGACAATGATATTGTCAATCAAATATTGAAATCAAGGAATATAGAATTAGAATATAATGATTTTATAGAGGTTAATTTTAATAAAATTTATGAAGATAGATTTATGAATCAAGAAGAAGTAGAAAATAAAATTATGGAGGCCATAAATAAAAAAGTAAAAATAGCAATCTATGGTGACTATGATGCAGATGGAATTACTGGAACTGCTATAGGTCTTAATATACTTAGAAGTTTAGGTGCTGATACTACCTATTACATCAATGATAGATTTACTGAAGGTTTTGGAATAAATGAAAAAGGTGTTGTTGCATTAAACAAAGAAAAAGTAGGGTTGATAATTACAGTAGATAATGGAATTGCTGGTATTGAAGGAGTTAAAAAAGCCAAGGAACTTGGTATTGAGGTAATAATAACAGATCATCACGAACCTAATAGTGAAGTATTACCAGATTGTTTAATTGTAGATCCTAAACAACCAAATTGTCCTTCATTAAACAAGGATATTACAGGTGTAGGAGTATTGTTTAAAATTTTATTAAATATATGTCAAAAACTTGGTAAGGAATTGATAGCCAAAAAGGAAATGGATTTAGTAGCTTTAGGTACAGTTGCTGATATGGCTCCATTAATCGGAGAAAATAGACTTATTGTAAAAACTGGTTTAATGATATGGAATCATTCAAAAGGTAAATATGGAGTTAAAAAACTTATAGAAAAAACAGGAGTTAAAAAAGAAATAACAGCTTATGAACTAGGATTTATTTTTGCACCAATTCTCAATGCAGAAAGTAGACTTAGAGGTAAACCTATATTGGGAATAACCATACTAACCTCTAATAATACTAAAGAGATTGACAAGGCAGTAGATGAATTAATAGAAATAAATAATAAAAGAAAAGAAATGCTCGAACAACAGATTCAAATTGGAGAAAGTTTAATAGATCCAGAAAAAAATCTATTCTTTATTTATGATAATAGAATAACTGAAGGTATTGCAGGATTAATAGCTAGCAGAATAATGGATAGTTACAAAGTACCAACAATAGTATTAGGTAAAACTCATGATGGTTATTATAAGGGTTCAGGAAGATCAATTAAAGACTTCAACTTGAAAAAAGCCTTAGATAAAAATAGTAAATTATTAAAAAACTATGGAGGGCATAAATTAGCCTGTGGATTAACTATTGAACAAGATAATCTTATTCTTGTAAAAACCTTCTTAGAGACTGAAGGTAAAATGCAGTTGGAAAATAAAGAAGCAATTGATAATATATACATCGATTCTAAATTAACCATTAAAGATTTAAATATGGAACTGATGGATAATTTAAATAAATTAGAACCTTTTGGAAATGGTTTTGGTAGGCCATTATTTCTGATTGAAGAGATAAGTACTGAAAATATAACTTATATGAAAGAAGTTCACAGCAAATTTTCCATAAATGGAATTGAATTTATAGCTTTTAATAAATTATTAAATAAAGGAAATAAACTTTCATTTGTTGGAAATCCACAAATTAATAGCTATAATGGTAGACAGAATATACAGTTTGTAATAAAAGAGATATTAGAGGAAGGTACTAAAATTTGCGAGTTAGAAATATAAAAGGCATAGAAAAGGAAATAGAAAGAATTGCCGGAGACAACTTAATATTAAAACCAGAGGATTATAGAGGAAAGTGGCATAATATTTTTGGTAATAATAACCCTATATATATCGAAATTGGTTGTGGCAAAGGTCAATTTATTACTGGACTTGCAAGGAACAATAAAAATATAAACTATGTTGCTATTGAAAAAGTAGAGGAAATCCTATATAAAACTGCACTTAAATTGGAGAATGACAATAATCTTAAGTTACTTCTAACTGATGGTAGGCTTTTAACAGAAATATTTGATGAAAACGAAATTGATGGTATTTATCTAAATTTTTCTGATCCATGGCCAAAAAACAGGCATCATAAGAGGAGACTTACTTCAAAGGAATTTCTTGGACAATATGAAAAAGTATTAAAGAAAAACAGTAGAATATATTTAAAAACAGATAACTCTATTTTATTTGAATATAGTTTAAATACTATAGCACCTAGCTGGAGGCTGGAAAATATTTCTCTGAATTATATACAGTCTAGTGATATTTTTGATGTAGAAACTGAGTATGAAGCTAAGTTTAGAAAAAAAGGAAATTTGATTTACAGACTTGAAGCTGTAAATAGGAAAGTAGGAGAAGTCAAGTGAGTCATACAATATTAGTTGTTGAAGATGATAAGGATATACAAGAACTTATATCAGAAATTCTAAAAGCTGAAGGCTATAGTGTGTTAACCGCAGGCAACGGTCTTGATGGTTACCAAATCTACAAGGAAGAAAAACTTGATTTGTTGATTCTTGATATTATGATGCCAAAGATGGATGGTTATCAATTGGCGAAATTAATAAGGAAAAAGGATGACAAGTTACCAATAATTATGTTGACTGCCCTTGAAGAGGAATATGATGAAATCAAAGGCTTTGAAATTGGAGCAGATGATTATATAACTAAGCCATTTTCCTTTAATGTACTACTTAGAAGAGTAAATGCCATTCTTAAGAGAACCAAAACAGAAAGAAAAGAAATAGAATTTAAAGATATTAAATTGGACCTTGAGTCATACACAGCAATAATAAATGGCAAGGAAACAGAACTTACTAATAAGGAATTTGATATTCTTCATTACTTAATGACAAATAAAAATAAGGTAGTATTAAGACAAACCTTAATAGATAATATTTGGGGCTGGAACTTCAAAGGAGACTCAAGAGTATTGGATACCCATATAAAAAATCTAAGAAGAAAATTAAAAATAGACTATATTAAAACCTTAAAAGGAGTTGGTTATAAGTTTGAAGACTAATTTTCAATTTTTGAATAGTCTGTATAAGATAAGAAGAGACATTAATCTTAAAAACTTCATTTTGACAAGTTTTGCACTCTTCTTCATTTTAAGCATGATTTATATAGCTTTATTTTTTTTCATGCCAAGGATATATGTATCATATAAAGAGAAGTTTCTGTTTGATAAATCAGTAGAAATAGTTGAACAAATAACTAACAATGATTTAAGCTACAAAGAAGCAGTTGATGTCTTAAGAACATTCTCTCAAAAAAATAGTATTTCAGTAACACTTTTCTATAAATCATCACCTGTGTATATTGCCTCAGCTAATTTGAAATTTACTAGTGTCATCAGCTCACTTGACGGTGAAAATGATATTAGAGAAACCATCGACAACAGTCATGAATATTACAAAACCAATTTATTGTTAAAAGAACAAAACTACACAGCATATTTTAGCACATCTATACAACAGGTTTCGGAAATACGTGCTGGTTTAATCTCAATCCTACCCTATATAATGACTATTATTGGAATAACTTCTTTTATTGTTTCTTACATATATTTTAGACTGGTAACAAAACCATTAATTGAATTAAATAAAGTTGCTAAAAAGATGGCGATGTTGGATTTTAGAACTAAGGCTAATATTAATAGACAAGATGAACTTGGAGAATTAGGTGCAAGTTTGAATACCTTATCCACTAATCTTAAGAAATCAATGGAAGGCTTTAAAAACGATATTGAAAAAGAAAAACTAAGAGATGAACAAAGAATTAGTTTCATCGCCACGATGTCTCATGAGTTAAAATCTCCAATTACAGCAATAAAAGGACAACTAGAGGGCATGATTAATAATATAGGGGTCTACCAGAATCGTGACAAGTATCTGAAGAGATCATTGGCCATTGCTGAAGATCTTGATAGATTAGTCAGGGAAATACTGGTTGTATCAAAACTTGATACAGTAGACTTTAACTTTAAAAAAGAAAAGTTTAATCTTAGTCCTGTCTTGGAAGAAATAATAAAGAACCTGGATTATATCCAAATTGAAAAGAGAATAAAGACGGTCAAAAAAATAGAAAAAAATCTATTGATAGAAGGAGATATAAGTCTTCTTAAGAAAGCCTTTAAGAATATAATTGAAAATGGCATGAAGTATTGTCCTGAAAATGGGTTATTCGTAGTAGAAGCTATCAAATTAAAGGATAGAATATTAATAGAGATCTTCAATGATGGAGATTCAATTCTTGAAGATGACTTGAATGATGAAAAAATATTTGACGCTTTCTATAGAACTGAAAAATCAAGAAACAGAGAAACTGGAGGTTCAGGACTTGGTTTACACATTGTTAAGAAAATATTAAAATCACATAAATTCTCCTATAAAATAGAGAATAAAGACAATGGGGTTGTTTTTACAGTTGAAATACCAATACCGGAAAAAAACCTTGAAATAAGCAGGTAAGCGTGCTATAATAATTGTTGACTGACTATAATTGAAAAAATATTATAAATATAAATGAAAGAGGTGAGAATTCATGAAAAACGGAATTCACCCAGAGTACAAACAAACAACTATTTCATGTGCATGTGGAACAGTAATCGAAACTGGATCTACTAAAGAAAACCTAAAAATTGAAGTTTGTTCATCTTGTCATCCATTCTATACAGGCGTTAAGAGCAGAATGAGTGATAAGGGTGGTAGGGTAGAAAGATTTAAGAAAAAATACGATAAGTAAATTAATATTCGTAGATGAAAAGGGAAGCACTTTAAGGGCTTCCTTTTACTTTTTTCAGATAAAGGAGAGAGAGTAATGCTGAATAAGCTAGAAGAAATCAAACAAAAATATGAAGAACTTGGGAGAGATTTAAGCACTCCTGAAATTATAAGCGATCAAAAACAATTTCAAAAAATGATGAAAAAACATAGTACTATGGAAGAAGTTGTAAATAAATATATCAGATACAAAGAACTTGCTCAATCAATTTCTGAACTAAAAGAAATTTTAAAAGACGATAGTGATGAAGAAATGGTGGAAATGGCATCTGAAGAACTTGCTCAGGCAGAAAAAGACCTAATAACCACAGAGGAAGAATTAAAGATTCTTCTAATACCCAAGGATCCAAACGATGATAAAAGTGTTATTGTGGAAATCAGGGGTGGAGCAGGTGGTGACGAGGCTGCCCTATTTGCGGGAGACCTTTTTAGAATGTATAGCAGATATGGTGAAACCAAAAATTGGAAAATAGATATTATGGACTCACATGAAAGTGATCTTGGAGGCTATAAAGAAATTGTTTTCTCTATTGATGGTTATGGAGCTTATTCAAAATTAAAATATGAAAGTGGAGTACATAGAGTTCAAAGAATTCCATCAACAGAGTCTGGTGGAAGAATTCACACTTCAACTGTAACAGTTGCCGTTTTACCTGAAGCTGAAGAAGTTGATATTGATCTAGATCCAAATGATGTAAGAGTAGATCTTTTTTGTTCTAGTGGACCTGGTGGACAGTCAGTTAATACAACAAAATCAGCAGTGAGACTAACACATGTTCCTACTGGTATAGTAGTTTCCTGTCAGGATGAAAAGAGTCAGATAAAGAATAAGGATAAAGCTATGAAAGTTTTAAGAGCGAAACTTTATGATAAAGCCTTAGAAGAAGAAACTGCTAAAATGGCCAGTGAAAGAAAGAGTCAAGTTGGTACAGGTGATCGTAGTGAAAGAATAAGAACCTACAATTATCCACAAAATAGAATTACTGATCATAGAATAGGATTAACTCTACATAAGCTAGAAGCAATGCTTGAAGGAGATCTTGATGAAATGCTTAATGCAATCATCACAACAAAACAAGCTGAAAAGCTAAATAGCGATATCTAATGAATATCGAAGATGTATTAAAAAAAGCCAAGTCTAAACTAAAAAATACTCAATATGGAAAATTGGAAGCTGAAGTAATTCTAGCGAATCTACTTGAAAAGGACCGAGTATATCTCCATATCAATAATAAGAAAGAACTTGATTCTGTGTTCATCGATATTTTTCTTAAAAATATCGATGAACTTATCAATAACAAGCCTCTACATTATATTATTGGTAAAAAGGAATGGATGGGTCTTTCTTTTAAGGTTGATGAGAATGTTCTTATACCTAGAGAAGACACGAGAATTCTACTTGAACAAATATTGAAATTCAAGAATATAATAAATAAGCCAACAATCATAGAAATAGGTACTGGAAGTGGTATACTACCAGTTCTTATTAAAAAGAACTGGCCAGAGGCAAGAGTTATTGTAACGGAAATAGCCCAAGACACATTGAAAATAGCCTGTGAAAATTTCCATCTACATAATGTAGATATAGAGGCTTATAATTGTGATTTTCTTGATGATATTAGATTAAATGGGGTTAAAGCAGATATAATATTTTCCAATCCACCATATATTAGTGAAGAAGAGTATCTGGATCTTGATGAAGAGGTTAAAAGAGAACCTTATGGAGCCTTGGTAGGTGGAGCTGATGGACTTGAATACTATAGAAGACTTGCAGAAGAATATATTGATGTTGTTAAAGATCATGCATATATACTACTTGAACTAGGTTGGCAACAATATGAGAAAGTTAGATATATATTTGAAGAAAAAGGGCTTAAGTTCATTGGCATATATAAAGATGATGGCAATAGGAATAGAGTACTAGTGATGGAGCATATAAATAATGAAAACTAAATATTATGATTTCAGGGAGAAAATAGATGAAAAACAACTTGATGAAATTATCAAGGCATATATAGATGGAGAAGTACTAGCTTTTCCAACTGAAACTGTCTATGGCCTTGGAGCAAATATTTATGATGACAAAGCAATAGAAAAAATATATCGAGCTAAGAATCGTCCTACTGATAATCCTTTGATTGCTCATATTGGTAATGCGCAACAACTAAATAAATTAGTTGAAGTAGTACCTGAAAAGGCAGAGAAACTGATTGAAGCTTTTTGGCCAGGCCCACTGACTATAATTTTCAAGAAAAACCAAGAGATATCTAAAGTTGCAACAGCAGGGTTAGAAACTATTGGTGTAAGAATGCCTGACCATCCTGTCATAGAGACTATCTTGGTTAAGGGTGATCTAATTTTAGTTGCCCCAAGTGCCAATATCTCAGGAAGCCCTAGTCCAACTTCTATGAAACACGTGGCTGATGATCTTGATGGATTAGTTTATGGAATTATTGATGGTGGAAATTGTGATGAAGGTATAGAATCTACAATCATTGATATGATTGGTGATACTCCATTGATTTTAAGACCCGGTACTATAACAAAAGAAGATCTTGAAGAAGTAATTGGTAAGGTTGAACTTGATGAAAGTCTACTTGGAACTTCATCAAAAGTAGCCAGAGCTCCTGGAATGAAATACAAACACTATGCTCCAAAAGCAAAGGTCTACATAATTAAAAATAAAGGTAACATAAACCTTATTTCAAGTGAAATCGGAAAATACTTAATGGATATAGAAAAATGCGCCTTGATAATTTTCGATGAAAATAAAGAACACTATAGAGACATTGAAATACCTAATAAAATTTCACTAGGAAGTCTTATTGACTTGAAAACAGGGATTAGAAACCTGTTTCGGATATTAAGGGATTGTGATATATTAGGAATAGAACATATTTTTATTGAAGAGTATAAAGAAGAAGGATTGGGGTTTTCATATATGAATCGCTTAAAGAAAGCAGCTAATCATAACTATTTAAAGGAGTCATAAATTGAAAATACTATTTGTATGTACCGGAAATACCTGTAGAAGTCCGATGGCTGAAGAAATTGCCAGAGACATGTTTTCCAGGAAAAATATTAGAAATCATTTTGTGCGTTCTGCAGGTATTCAAAATATCAAAGGAGAACCAGCCAGTGACAATGCTATAATAGTAATGCAAGAAATTGATTTAGATATTAGCAGGCATAATAGTACACTAGTTAGAAGAGAATTAATGGAAGAGGCTGACAAAATTCTTACGATGACTATAGCTCAAAGAGACTTATTGAAAATAGCTTATTTTGATATTGATAAAATTGATGAAAAAGTACAAACGTTAAGTTATTTTGCAAATGGTGAAGACAGGGATGTAATAGATCCATTCTTTGGAGATATTGAAATTTATAGGAAAACTAGAGATGAAATTAAGGAATTAATAGAAAAAAGCAACTGGGAGGGAAAATAATGAAAATAATTATAGGATCAGACCATGGTGGCTTCGAACTAAAAGAAACAATAAGGGAATATATATTGAAAAGAGGGCTTGAAGTCCAAGATGTAGGAGTATTTGTACCAGATTCAGTAGATTATCCTGATTTTGCCCAAAAAGTTGGAGAATTAATAGCAAGTGGTGAAGGTGACTTAGGAATATTAATATGCGGAACAGGAATTGGAATGTCAATTTCTGCAAATAAGATTGATGGAATCAGATGTGCCTTGTGTAACGATGTTTATTCAGCTAAGATGGCTAAGGGACATAATGATGCTAATGTAATAGCATTAGGAGCAAGAGTAATAGGTAAAGGTGTTGCATTGATGATAATTGACACTTTCCTGAATTCTAATTTTGAAGGTGGTCGACATAATACTAGACTTGGAAAAATTAGAGATCTTGAAGCGAGGTAAAATAAATGATAAAAGAATTGATAGGTGGTGTTACAACATTTTTTGTAATGTTACCGTTTTTATTATTAAATAGGTATGTTTTTAGAATAAAGGATCAAAAGAAGTTTATCTTATTCTTTCTTATGATTAATATTATACAAGGTGCTTTTCTATTTCTATTGGTATATGGTTTATTTATTTTTGGGCAAAATACTTTGTTTGGAATGTTAATAGTATTCACTGTTTTTCTTTTCCTAAACTTATTTTTTTTAATATTGAGTAAAAGAAAAATTAATTTAATGAATTATAATGATAATGAAGAAGCTCAAGAAGATGAAGATAGTGATCTTTATGATGAAGAACTATATGAAGACCAAAGAATTGCTAGAACACAAAAAGTAAAGAGCACTATCAAGAAGGAATTAGATACTCTCTCGAATGATCAAATATTAGAAGAAAATCAATATACAAAAAATGTTGATGATATTGATTTTGAAAGTTTAGATAAAAGTGAAATTAATAAGATGCTAGAAGATATTTTTAAGGAGTAAAAGTGGTTAAGGAAATACTTTTCAAACTAATAAATACAAAAAGTTATACTGGTAATGAAGAAAATATAGTTAATACTATTGCACAAATAATGGAAGATCTTGGATTTGATGAAGTTATTGTAGATATAGCAGGAAATATTATTGGAGCTATTCATGGAAATCATGAAGGTGATAGTATTCTTTTTGATGGTCATATTGATACAGTTGAAGCTGAAAATATTTTTGAATGGAATAATCAAAATCCTTTCGATGCTTATGAAAAAGATGGAAAGATATATGGTAGAGGAGCTTCTGATATGAAAGGTGCCTTTGCTGCTATGCTTGTTGGTTTAAGTTCAGTAGATAGAAATAAGCTTAAAGGAAGCATCTATCTTTCAGGAACTGTAAATGAAGAAGTAGCTGAGGGTTATACTATAAGAGAAGTAACTACTAGGGTTCTACCTAAACTTGTAGTAATAGGTGAAGCAACAGAGTTAAAAATAAATATTGGACAAAGAGGAAGAGGTGAAATCTCACTTACTACTTATGGTAGAAGTGCACATTCATCAAACCCTGATATTGGAATAAATGCAGTTTTTAAGATGAATAAAGCAATTACAGCTATATCGAAGGACTATCTTCCAAAAGAAGATGTTCTTGGTAAAGGTATACTTGTTATAACAGATATTATTTCAAGCCCATATCCTGGGGAATCAGTAATTCCAAGAACTTGTAAAGCTACTTTTGATAGAAGAGTTATTTTAGATGAGACAAAAGAAGACGTTCTTGATTCATTATATAATATTTTAGAACCTATTAGGATTGAAGACATTGAGTTTGAATATAAACTAGAATATGCTAAAAATGATTATACTACATATAAAGGCTATCAAATCGAAAAAGATAAATTTTATGCTCCATGGAAGATTAGTGAAAAAAGTAAAGTATTAAAAAAAATATCTAAGTCATTCAAAAAGAAAGGGTTAGAATATAAAACTGGATTTTATTCTTTTTGTACAAATGGTAGTAGTACTTGTGGGATTGATGAGATTGAAACCATAGGATATGGTCCAGGCAGAGAAATTGAAGCACATATAACTAATGAATTTATTGAAGTTGATCAATTAGTGGAAGCAGTTAAAGGTTATAATACCTTAGCTTACATTCTAAGTTAAAAAGGAGATTAAAATGAAATTATGGGGCGGAAGATTTAGTAAGGATTCAGATCCTTTAATGGAAGATTTTCATTCATCTATATCATTTGATAAAAGATTGTATCGTGAAGATATTGAAGGTAGTATTGCTCATGCAACAATGTTAGGAAGCATAGGAGTATTAGATGAAAAAGAAACAGACCAAATAGTCGCAGGATTAAAGGTTATTCTTGCTGAAATTGATGCAGGTAAAATAGAGTTTTCACAAAAAGCTGAAGATATTCATATGAATATTGAAACTATATTAACAGAAAAAATTGGAGTTGTTGCTAAAAAACTTCATACTGGGCGTAGTAGAAATGACCAAGTGGCAACAGACTTAAGATTATATGGAAAAAAAGAGATTAATCTTATTAAGGATTTAATCGCAAATCTTATACAAACTCTAATAGATATTGCTATTTCAAATACCGATACAATAATGCCAGGGTATACACATATGCAAAAGGCCCAACCTATAACACTAGCTCATCATATGATGGCTTATGTAGAAATGTTTAAAAGAGACTACGATAGACTGGCTGATGCTTATAAAAGAATGGATGTTATGCCATTAGGATCTGGAGCATTAGCTGGAACAACCTTTCCTTTAGATAGAGATATAACTAGAAGATTATTAAATTTTAGCGACATCAGTAGAAACAGTCTTGATGGAGTAAGTGATAGAGATTATGTAGTTGAGATAGAAAGTGCCTGTTCACTTATAATGATGCATTTAAGCAGATTATCTGAAGAAATAATCATCTGGAGTACAGATGAATTTAAATTTATAACCTTAGATGACGCCTATTCTACAGGTTCATCAATAATGCCACAAAAGAAAAACCCTGATGTGGCAGAATTGATTAGAGGAAAAAGTGGCAGAGTATTTGGTCATCTAGTTGGAAGCTTGACTATGCTTAAAGGATTACCTTTAGCATATAATAAGGATATGCAGGAAGATAAAGAAGCTTTCTTTGATACAGTTGATACTGTTAAGAAAAGCTTGTTGATAATCAGTCCTATGCTTGGTACTATGAAAGTCAATAAGGATAAGATGCTTTATCAAGCAGCTCGTGGGTTTACCAATGCTACTGATGCCGCAGACTATTTAGCTAAAAAGGGACTTCCATTTAGAGAAGCGCATAGTGTTATAGGTCAAATGGTAGCTTATTGTTTGGATGAAAGTAAATCACTTGATGAAATGACTTTAGTAGAGTATAAGAAATTCTCTGATTACTTTGAAGAAGATATTTATCAGGCTATAAATCTAATAACTTGTGTCAATGACAGAAGTGTGACAGGTGGTCCTGCAATTGAAGAAGTAAAAAGACATATTGAAAAGGTCAATAATTGGTTAGAGGAGATAAATAATGGAAGAAATATTAATTAATGGTGGGAATCGCCTAGAGGGCAAAGTCTTGATCAAAGGTTCAAAAAATTCCATTTTGCCTATACTGGCAGCATCAATATTAGCAGATGAAGGGAAATCTATTATCTATGATGTTCCCAATTTAAAAGATGTTGAAAATCTAATCGAAATAATAGAGCACCTTGGAGTTAAAATAGAAAGAAAAGACAATATGTTGACAGTAGATGCAACTTTGATGGATAGATTCGACGCAACTTTGGATTGTGTAAGTGAACTTCGTGCATCTCTATTTCTATTAGGTCCTATTATTGCTAGATTTGGATTTGCAGAAATAAGTCAGCCTGGTGGATGTGCTATTGGAACAAGACCAATAGATCTTCATTTAAAAGGACTTGAAGCACTTGGAGTAATATTTGAAAAGACTCACGGTGTAATTAGAGGAAAAACTGAAGGTTTAAAAGGAGCTAAGATATATTTAGATTTTCCAAGTGTTGGAGCAACTGAAAACTTGATGATGGCCGCATCAGTAGCTGAAGGGCAGACTATTTTAGAAAATGTTGCTGAAGAACCTGAAATAGTAGATTTAGCTAACTATCTAAACAATATGGGGGCTAAAATAACTGGAGCAGGCACAAATGTTATAAAAGTTTATGGAGTTCCAAAACTTAAAGGAACTGTACATACAGTAATACCGGATCGTATTGAAGCAGGAACCTACATGATTGCAGTTGGTGCAGCTGGAGGAAACGTCTTAGTAGAAAATGTTATTGCCGATCACTTGAAACCGGTATTAGCCAAGTTAAGAGAAGCTGGGATAACGGTTAATGAAGAATTTGAGGGAGTAAGAGTAATTTCTGAAGGAAGTAAGGCCTGTAAGGGTATTAATATTAAGACAATGCCATACCCAGGTTTTCCAACTGATATGCAAGCTCAAATGCTTGGAATGTTATTATGTGCCAAGGGCAGATCTTATGTTACAGAAACTATCTTTGAAAGAAGATTTCAACATATTGAAGAATTTAGAAAAATGGGAGCTGACATAATAATGGTAGGCAACACAGTCGATTTAACAGGTACTGACCAAATATATGGAGCCACAGTGTATGCAACTGATTTAAGAGCTGGTGCAGCTCTAGTTATAGCCGGGCTTTACGCTGAAGGTGAAACCCGAGTAGGAAATGTACATTTTATTGACAGAGGTTATGATGGTTTGGTTGAAAATCTTAAGAACCTTGGAGCGGATATCAAAAGAGTTCAAAAATAGCTGTAATTTGACTATGAATAGGAATTCTGTTAAATTATATAAGGATAGTAAAATGGTTAGGGGTATATTAAATGGGTCGTGTAGACAAGTTACATAAAAATAAGGCAACAAATACTAAACGTGCTGACAATTCTTCTATGGAAGAAATATTAGGCAAGAAGGCATTAAAAGTTAAAAAGAAAAAGCCTGAAAATAAAAAAGTGAAAATAAAAAAGAAAAAAGGACCTTTGAATAAAATTTTAGCAACGATAGCTATATTATTAATATTAATTACAGGTGGATATTTCATCTTCCATTTTATAACAACTGGCAGCATTTCCAATGCGATTCCATTTGTACCAAAAACTGTAGAATTTGAAGATGGTGAAGTTACAATATTAATATTAGGTACTGATGGTAGAGAAGATATTGATGGAGACCGTTCTGATACAATTATTGTTTGCAGACTAAATTTAGAAGAAGGTTATGCTAGAATGATCTCTATACCTAGAGATACTAAAGTTAAAATACCAGATAAAGGTACAAATAAAATTAATGCTGCTTTTTCTTTTGGTGGAGTTGAACTTGCTAAAGAAACAGTAGAGGACTTCTATAATATCAAAATTGATAGAACAATGACAATTAATTTCGAAATCTTTACAGAAGCCGTAGATAAAATAGGTGGAGTAGATATTATCTGGGAAGATGAAAAGCCACTAATAAGTAAGGAATCAGGCCTAGATATTAAGCAAGGAGTTAATAAATTAGATTCAGTAACTGCTCTGAGCTTTGTTAGATTTAGAGATACACCAACAGCAGATTTAGGAAGAATTGGCAGACAACAATTATTTCTTAAATCTTTAGCTAGAGATATTAAAATTAAAGCTAATTTTATTCAACAATTAGATATTATTAATAGTATATATAAAGGAATTGAGACTGATTTATCTTTAAGCGAAATGATGTATATTTTTAATAGCTATAAGGAGTTTGATAACTTTAAAATGACTACATGGATGTCTGCTGGGTATGTTGATAAAATTGAAGGTTTAGGTTCAGTAGTAATACCCGAAGATAATATTGATAAACTCGCTCAAGGATTCTTAGATGGTGAGCTGGTTGTAAGTACTGAAGATGAGGGGGGTATTTTCCCTGAACTTATAACTGTTGAGGAAAAAGCGATAGCTGATCAAGAAGAAGCTAAGTCAGTAGCCGATGAAAATTCAAAATAGATATAGAAATAAATAAAGAAAAAATAAAAAGGTAAGGTTGCCCTTACCTTTTAGTTTGTTCTTTTGCTATAATTAGAAGTAGAAAAATTGTGGAGGGCTTATGAAATATATAGTTGTTTTAATTGATGGTGCGGCCGATGATAGAATAGAAGAACTTGATAACAAGACACCTCTAATGGCTGCCAATATGCCTACTGTAAGAAAATTAGAAAAGAAAGCTAAAATCGGTCTAGTTAAAACTGTACCTGATGGCTTGTATCCTGGCAGCGACATAGCAAATTTAAGTGTAATGGGTTATGACCCTAAGATTTATCATACAGGAAGATCACCACTTGAAGCCCTATCTATAGGAGTCAAGATGAAAGATGATGATATTGCCATTAGAATGAATCTAGTGACACTTAGCGACGATGAAAATTTTGATGATAAAATAATGATAGATTATAGTGGGGGTGAAATCTCAACCGAAGAAAGTGAAGAACTTGTTGAGGCTCTTATTAAAGGCTTTAAAGAAGAAAAGGATTATTCAATATATCATGGAATTAGTTATCGTCATGTTTTCATCTGGCATGAGGGAAGTCTGAAGATTAATTTAATTCCACCTCATAACATAACAGGAGAAAATATTCGGGAATACCTACCTGGAGGAGATAACAGTGAATTTTTCATTAATTTCATTAAAAAAGGTTACGATATATTAAAAAATCATCCTGTTAACCAAAAAAGAATCAGTGAAGGAAAAAGACCTGCAAATTGTCCTTGGCTTTGGGGAGAAGGCAAGAAACCTATGTTGGATAAATTTGAATTATTAAATGGACTGAAGGGTGGAGTTATCAGTGCTGTTGACTTGATTAGAGGCATTGGTAAAGGTGCTGGTATGGAGGTAATTAATGTTCCAGGTGCAACAGGAACAATACATACAAATTTCAAGGGTAAGGGTGAAGCTGCAGTGCTAGGACTAAATAGTGGTTTAGACTATATGTATATTCATCTTGAGGCTACAGACGAATGTGGACATCAAGGGGATATTGAAGGAAAGGTTAGAGCACTGGAACTAATTGATGAATTTATTATCAGTAAACTAGTTTGTGAGATCAATGATGATTACAGGCTATTGGTTGTTCCAGATCATAGAACACCTTTAAAAACAAAAAAACATGATTCTTTACCTGTGCCATACCTTCTTTATGATTCCAGAAAAGATTTAGGCATGGGACTCCGCTATGATGAAGAAGATGCAAGAAAAGGAGACTATATAGAGACAGGATTCAAATTACATGCACTGCTTATTGAAAAAAAGGCTTAATAATGCTATATTTAATAGGATATACTACATCATTTCGAAGAGGCATATAAAATGATTCCAATAAAAATAATCCTCAGCACAGAAGAGGATAACCATTTCTATAAAGGATTTCTAATTAAAGATAACCATAGAAAAGAAATACAGTATCTAGATGAAAATATGGATACTGTAAATATTTTTATAACAGACTGTGATATCGAAATTAATAGAAACAACAGTATAATGAAATTCAATATACAAAAGGATCACGAATTCACTTATTGTACAGAATATGGTAATCTGCTTTTTAAGTTAGTAACTAAATTCATGTTAGTCGAAGAGAACTATTTTAAGATAGAATATTCATTATATGATGAATTTGATATACTGGCACATAAAAATATAATATTACTAGAATACATAAAGGAGTAAAATTTTGGGTATAATTATTGATTTAGAAAAAAAGATAAAAGAAAATTGGAGAAAAGGGATATTGTTAGGCCAGGAAAAATCCCTGTTGTTATTGTCTGAAATACCAAGTTTTACTTTAGAAGTTCCTAAGGACAAGAAAAATGGAGACTATGCAACTAATATTGCTATGGTCATCAGCAAGTCGGAAAAAAAGAATCCTAGAGAATTAGCTGGAATTCTAGTTGATTTATTTAAGGAAGTAGATGATTCTGAATATATTAGCAAGATTGAGATAGCAGGACCGGGATTTATTAATATGTATCTTACAGAAAAGTATCTTGGCGAGATTATAAAGGAAGCAATTAAAGAAAAAAATAACTATGGACATAATCAAGAATTAAAGGGTGAAAAAATTAATCTAGAATTTGTTAGTGCAAATCCAACTGGATTATTACATATGGGAAATGCTAGAGGAGCAGCTATTGGTGACACCTTGGCTAATGTCTTTAAAGCACTTGGGGCTGAAGTAACTAAGGAATATTATATCAATGATGCAGGTAATCAAATAGAGAATTTCGGGCTGTCACTTGATGCTAGATTTAGAGAAGCTCTTGGTGAAAAAGATGTTATTTTTCCTGAGAATGGCTACCATGGTGCTGACATTATGGTAACGGTAAAAGGTTACATAGAGAAAAATGGTACTGGCTTAATTGATGTTAGTTCTGAAGAAAGAATTGCAACACTAATTGAATATAGTTTAAGTGAGAAACTTGATCATATAAAGACCTATCTTGGTAAGTTTGGTCTAGAGTATGATGTCTGGTACAGAGAAAGCACTATTCACAATAGTGGTGCTATTGAAGAAACTATGGATACACTTGAAAAGAAGGGTTTGCTTTATGAAAGCGAAGGTGCCATTTGGTTAAAAACTACCGCGCTAGGTGAAGAAAAGGATGAGGTTATGATTAGGAACAATGGTCATCCTACCTACTTTGCCGCAGATATAGCTTATCATAAGAATAAATATAACAGAGGCTTTAATAGGTTAATAAATATCTGGGGTGCAGATCATCATGGTCATGTGGCTAGGATTAAAAGAGCTATGGAGGCGATTGGTTATTCTGCTGATGGTCTTGAAGTGATTTTGATGCAGCTTGTCAGACTTTATAAGAATGGTGAAATTCTTCGTATGTCCAAAAGGACAGGCACTTATGTTACTTTAGAAGAGTTACTTGAAGAAGTTGGCAAAGATGCGGCGAGGTACTTCTTTGTTATGAGAAATCCTGATAGTCATCTAGATTTTGACATGGACTTGGCAAAAAGCGATTCAGCTGATAATCCAGTATTTTATATACAATATGCCTATGCAAGAATATCTAGTATTTTAAGACAAATCGGGGACGGTGAAGTGGAAAAGTACTTAGATGGAACTGAAATTGATTTAAATCTTGATATTGAAAAAGATTTAGCTCTTAAGATAGGGGAGTTGGAGAAAGTTTTAATTGATGCAGGTGTTAGAAGAGAACCATATAGGGTAGCGGCTTTCGCCTTGGAACTTGCAACTTTATTCCATCAATTCTATAGTAGTTGTAGAGTATTAAATGAAGAAGAAGATATTAAGAAAAATAGATTAAAGCTAATTATAGCTACAAAATATACCTTAGAAAATGTACTGGGTATTTTAGGTGTAAGCGCACCAAAGAGAATGTAAGGGAGGTAAGTAATGACAAAATACATCTTTATAACTGGTGGAGTAGTATCATCACTTGGAAAAGGAATTGCTGCAGCATCACTTGGAAAACTACTAACAGCAAGAGGCTTAAAAGTTGCAATTCAAAAATTTGATCCATACATTAATATTGATCCAGGTACAATGAGTCCATATCAACATGGAGAAGTTTTCGTAACAGATGATGGTGCTGAAACAGATTTGGATGTTGGTCATTATGAAAGATTTACTAGCGTTCATCTTTCGAAAAATTCCAATGTAACAACTGGTAAAATTTACTGGAGTGTCCTAACAAAGGAAAGACAAGGTAAGTACCTTGGCAATACAGTTCAGGTAATTCCTCATATAACTAATGAAATTAAGGAAAGACTTGTCTTAGTTGCCAAAGAAAGTAAAGAAAAAATTGATGTGGTTATCACTGAAATAGGTGGGACTGTTGGTGATATTGAATCACTACCTTTCCTTGAAGCAATACGTCAGTTTAAGACAACTATAGGCAGAGATAATATCATGTATATCCACTTAAGTTATATTCCTTATCTAAATGCTGCCAAGGAAGCTAAAACAAAGCCAACGCAACATAGTGTTAAGGAATTAAGAGGACTTGGTATTCAACCTGATATGATTCTTTGTCGTTCTGCTTATAGAATGACCAAGGAAATGACTGATAAGATTGCTTTGTTCTGCGATATAGAAAAAGCAGCAGTTATACAGGTGCTTGATGCCAAGAATATTTACGAAGTTCCACTAAATCTTCGAAAAGAAGGTCTTGATGATTATGTGGTTAAGAGATTGGGGCTACCTGACACTGAACCAGATATGAAAGAATGGATTGAGCTAGTTGATAGAATCCATGGTTTAAAAGAAAAGGTTACTATAGCCTTGGTAGGTAAGTATGTTAAATTACAGGATGCTTACTTAAGTGTTATGGAATCATTGAATCATGCAGGTTTTGAGCATAACTATAAAGTTGATATAAAATGGATAAATGCTGAACAGCTTGATGAAAAAGATCCTGAAGAACTACTTAAGGGTGTTGATGGAATATTAATACCTGGCGGATTTGGCGAAAGAGGACTAGTAGGAAAAATAAGAGCAATAGAATATGCCAGAAAAAACAAAATACCTATGTTTGGTATTTGTCTTGGTATGCATATGACAGTTGTAGAGTTTGCCAGAAATATTTGTGGAATTAAAGATGCTGATAGTTCTGAGGTCAATGTGGATTGTAAGAATCCTGTAATTGACTTGTTACCTGAGCAAAAGAATATTGAAGATAAAGGTGGAACCATGAGACTTGGTCTATATCCATGTAAGTTGATTCCTGGAACCTTGGCTTCTAAGGCTTATGGTGATGTTGATGTGGTTATGGAAAGACATCGTCATAGATATGAATTTAATAATGATTATAGAGATGTATTAGAAAAGAATGGTCTTATTATTTCAGGGGTTTCTCCTGATAATAACCTGGTAGAAATAGTTGAATTAAAAAATGATGCATGGTTCTTGGCTTGCCAGTTCCATCCAGAATTCAAATCAAGACCAGGTAAGCCTCATCCTTTATTTAGAGACTTTGTAGGTGCAGCTATTGAATACCTAAAGAATAAAGAGGGTAAATAATGTTTAAAAAGGAAGATCTTGAAGAAAAGAAACTTATTGAACTATACGAAATAGCAAAGGCTTTAATGCTTCCTTCATACTATACATTTCGCAAGAAGGAATTAATATTTGAAATATTAAAGCTACAGGCCAAGAAAGAAGCTGATACTCTTACAGATGAGAATAGACCACGTGCAGAAGGTGTCTTGGAGATTCTTCCTGATGGATTTGGTTTCCTTAGAGCATTTAAATACACTCAAGGTTTGGACGATATATATGTTTCTCCTTCACAGATAAGAAGGTTTAGTTTATTAACAGGAGATAAGATATACGGGATGTTACGTCCTCCAAAGGATAATGAGAGATATTATGCTCTGTTAAGGGTCGAGTCGGTAAATGGTTTTGATCCAGAATTATCTGCTAAGAGAATTCATTTTGATTCTTTAACACCAATTTATCCTACTGAAAGGATAAAATTGGAAAGCACTGATGCTGCATTAAGGATGATTGATTTGGTTTCACCTATTGGTAAAGGTCAAAGAGGACTGATAGTAGCTCCTCCTAAAGTTGGAAAAACTACCTTAATAAAGATGATTGCCAATGCCATAACTAGAAATCATCCAGAAATTGAGCTGATGATACTTTTAATTGATGAGCGTCCGGAGGAAGTTACTGATATCGAAAGATCTGTTAATGCTGAGGTTATTGCTTCAACTTTTGATGAGCCTTCTGAAAATCATGTAAAGGTTACAGATATGGTTTTGGAAAAAGCCAAGAGACAAGTTGAGATGAAAAAGGATGTTGTTATTCTTCTTGATAGTATAACAAGACTTGCAAGAGCTCAAAATCTTGTGACTCAACCTAGTGGTAGAACTTTGTCAGGTGGTGTTGATCCTGCCTCCTTGTTTAAACCAAAGCGTGTTTTTGGTGCTGCCAGAAATATTGAAGAAGGTGGAAGTCTGACTATTTTAGCTACAGCTCTTGTTGAGACTGGTAGCAGAATGGACGAGGTAATCTTTGAGGAATTCAAAGGTACTGGTAATATGGAGCTTATTCTTGATAGAAGATTGGCAGATAATAGAATATTCCCTGCCATTGATGTAGTGCGTTCTGGAACTAGAAAAGAAGAACTTCTACTAAATGAGTCAGAAAGAGAATTTGTCTGGAATTTCAGAAAAGAAATAAATAATATGTCAAATATGGAAGCTACTCAAATGTTGTTAGATGCAGTTTCTAAAACTAAAAATAATGAAGAGTTAATTAAAGCTTTTAAATTGATTGTAAAAAAATAGAAAAACACTTGTTTCTACAAGTGTTTTTTATTGGGAGTCTATTATGTCAAATGTTTATTACGAAGATAGTAGGTTAGTTGTGGATCTTCATCAGTGTCTTGTTGATGAAGCTAGAGTTCTACTTTCTCAGCAATTGGATATGTTACCTCCAAATATTAAGGAGGTCAAGGTAATTCATGGTTTTCATCAAGGTAGTGCTTTGATGGATATGTTACAAAGGGATTTCAAGCATAAAAGAATAAGTAAAAAGTATAAGGGTTTAAATAAAGGGATTACTCTTTTTTATCTAAAGTAGTAATCTGCCTTAGAAATCTATCATCTAGTTTTGATAGGGTGTCGACTCCTCTTTTAATTAATTCCAGGTCCATGTTTCTGGTACCTTCGATTAGTAGCGAGTAACCGACTATAGTTTCGTTAAGATAGATATTTAGTTGATTGTCGAAGTTCACCATTGAGCTAGGTGCTTGTAAAGCTAACCCCTCTTTAGAGGTTTTCACTATTTTGTCATAAGTTTGCAATAGTAAATCCGGGTTTTGTTCAAGGTTTACATTTTCAATTTCTAATGAGTAGCTTCTTAATTGACTGATTGTTGATTTTACTTTAAATACATATTGTTGTTCATCGCTATCCATGAATAGGATGGAAAAAAGAATTATTCCTATTAATGATAGGGCGACGAGTATTTTTTTACTTTTGTGTAGGATGTTTATATGCATGATTACCTCCAAGTTAGGCTAATTATTACATATTTATATTTATCTTGCAATTATTTTAAGGAGTATTTTATGGCTGGTAAAAAATTTTATGGTGTTAAATTTGGAGATGGCAGTTCTGAGATTTTTACTGATTGGTCTATTTGTAAGGAAAAGATCAGGGGTGAAAAGGGAGTTATTTACAAGGGTTTTAAGACTAATGAGGAAGCTTTGGCTTTTATAAATTCTGTGCAAGGAATTATTAAGTCGAAGTCAAAGAGTATAGTTAAGAATAATACAACGATAACTAAGTTTGGTACTGATTTTGCTATTTATGTAGATGGTAGTTATAGGGATGATATTTATAGTTATGGTTTTGTGGTAGTTGATTTAGTTAAGGATGTTGCAATACATGAACAGCGTGGTAGGGGCAGAGATGAAGAGGCTGCTAAGCTCCGGAATGTTTCAGGTGAGATGAAGGGTGCAATGGAGGCAATAGTTTATTGTTTAAATAATGGTATTGCTGAAGTTACGATTTGCTATGATTATTTAGGTATTGAGATGTGGGCTCTTGGTTTATGGAAGAGAAACAATGTTTTTACTAAAGGTTATTATGATTTCTATCAGTGTCGTAAAGATAGGTTGACTGTTCATTTTAGGAAGGTTAAGGGTCATTCTGGGGATAAATGGAATGAACGGGCTGATATACTGGCCAAGGAGGGTTTGGAAGAGTCCTAAACTTCTTGCTTTAGAAAAACAGATATTATATAATTAAGAAATGGGAACTGTATATACAGTTGGAGGTAAATATGATTATTAAAGATAAAGACAAAACTAAAGAAATGCTTTTTGACGAGACTATTCTTACTAAGGAAGGTTACGAAAAGCTAAAGGAAGAATTAGAGTATTTGAAGAATGACAGTAGAGAAGATATAGCCGAAAGAATTAAAGTGGCTATCAGCTTTGGTGACTTGAGTGAGAATTCTGAGTATGAGGATGCTAAAAGAGAGCAGTCATATTTGGAAGGAAAAATCGCCGAGTTGGAGAAGAAGTTGCTTCATGTAAAGATAATTGAAGAAGAACTTGATTCTAAGAAGGTTAAGCTTGGTTCTAAGGTTAAGGTGCAAAACCTTGATACTTCAGATGAGGTTATTTTCACTATAGTAGGTTCTATGGAATTTGATCCTGATAATTTGAAGATTTCAAATGTATCTCCTGTTGGCAAGGCCATTCTTGATAAGAAGGTTGGTTCAACTGTTAAGGTTAGATTGCCTATTGGTAGCATACAGTATAAAATTATTGAAATAATGCAATAGTTTAGGGAGAATAAATGGAAACTGAATTAACTGAATTATTACAAATTAGAAGAGATAAAATCGATGCTCTAAGAGATAAGGGCATCGAGCCTTTTAGTGGTCGTTTTGAACGAACTGCTTTTTCAAATGAAATCAAGGATGACTTTGAAAATTTTGAGGGTAAGTCTGTTGTTATAGCTGGTAGAATTATGGCTCGTAGAGAGCATGGTAAGACTGCTTTTGTTAATGTTGCTGATATGCATGGTTCTATTCAGGTTTATGTTAGACAAGATAGACTTGGGGAGGAGCCTTTTGATAACTTTATTGCTCTTTATGATATTGGTGATATTGTCGGTGTCGAGGGTGAGGTTTTTAAAACTCAAAAAGGTGAGATTTCTATAAAAAGCACATCAATTACTATGTTGACTAAGGGTTTATTACCATTGCCTGAGAAATATCATGGCTTGAAGGATGTTGAGTTAAGGTATAGACAGAGATATGTTGATTTAATTATGAATCCTGAGGTTAAGGATACTTTTATAACCAGAAGTAGAATTATTAAGGAAATGAGGAATTTTCTTGATAATCAAGATTTTCTTGAAGTTGAGACGCCTGTGTTACACCCTCTAGCTGGCGGTGCTTCTGCCAGACCTTTTATAACTCATCATAATACTTTGGATATGACTCTTTATATGCGTATTGCCTTGGAACTTCATTTGAAGCGTTTGTTGGTTGGTGGTATTGAGAGAGTGTACGAGATTGGTAGAGTGTTTAGAAATGAGGGAATGTCTGTTAGGCATAATCCTGAGTTTACTTTATTGGAACTTTATCAGGCTTATGGTGATTTGTCTGATATGATGAGCATTGCAGAGAATATGATTGGTGAGGTTGCTACTAAGGTTCTTGGTACAACTAAGGTTACTTATCAGGAGACTGAGATTGATTTTAAGCCGCCTTGGAATAGGATTTCTATGGTTGAGGCTGTTAAGAAATATTCTGGTGTTGATTTTTCAACTCTTAAAGATGATGTTGAGGCTAGGATGGTTTGCGAAGGCAAGGTTTCTACTCCTGCTAATATTAGTAAGGGTGAACTGTTGAATGAGATGTTTGAGGCTTTTGTTGAGGAGCATTTGATTCAGCCGACTTTTGTTTATGATTATCCAATCGAGATTTCTCCTCTTGCTAAGAGGAAAGAGGATGATGATATGTTTACATATCGTTATGAGGCTTTTGTTTTTGGCAGGGAGTTGATTAATGCTTTTAGTGAGTTGAATGATCCTATTGATCAAAAGGAGAGGTTCTTGAAGCAAGTGGAGCGTAAGGAGTCTGGTGATGATGAGGCTCAGCCTTATGATGAGGATTTTATTACAGCTTTAGAGTATGGTATGCCTCCTGCTGGTGGTCTTGGTATCGGTATTGATAGGTTGGTTATGTTCTTGACTGATTCTCCATCTATTAGGGATGTTATTATTTATCCTACCATGAGAGACAAAAAGTAGTAAAAGATAGTTTGAATGATAGTAATGAGGAGTAAAACTCCTCATTTTTTTACATAATTTATTATGGTGTTAAGGGGTTATTAGAATGAGTATGAAGCTGATGTTTAGGTATCTGATTTTTGTGGTTGGTCTTTTGTTGACTGGTGTAGGTATTGCTATGACTATTAAGTCGGATATTGGTTCGACACCTATGTCTATTGCTCCTTTGGTTTTATCATTAGTTATTCCTATAAGTTTTGGCATGATGAATTTTATTTGGAGTTTGTCTTTTGTTTTTGGACAGATGATTCTTCTTGGTAAAGGTTTTACTAGGGATCAGTATCTTCAGTTTTTGGTTTGTCCTTTGTTTGGTTTTTTTATTGATTTTGGTTTGTTTATTTTTAAGGATTATGTTCCTTATTTCTATATGGAAAAGCTTTTTGTTCTTTTGTTTGGTTGTATATTATTGGCGCTGGGTATTTATATGCAGGTTATGGCGAAGGTAATCATAAATCCTGGTGAGGGTATTGTTAGGGCTATTGCTTATAGGGCTAGGATTAAGTTTGGTGATGCTAAGATTTATTTTGATATCGGGGTTTTGTCTCTTGGTGTTGTTCTGTCTATTATCCTTTTGGGTAGGGTTGTTGGTGTTGGTGTGGGTACTTTGATTATTGCTTTAGCTACTGGCTCCGTAGTCAAGGTGTTTAAGTGGTTGTTTGAGCATTTGGATTTAGAGCGGTTGTATGAAGTTGATTAGATAGAAGTAGGAAAGAAATTAGTGAGCCTTGTTCAATATATTTGAACAAGGCCTTTTTATTGTAAATATATATTGCAAATATTTTATTTTTATTTTATAATTAAATCAATTTAAAATTGATAAAATAAAGTAGGAGGGTATTTTAAATGAGGAAGATGAAGAAAATTGGTAGATCTTTTATTTCGATAACAATGGTAGTTTTTGGGCTGGTTATTTTGTTAGCTTCTCCTGTGAGGGCGGAGTATTGTTCTCTTCAAAAATCGGCACTTGGGTATAGTCCAACTGGTGTTCTAGTTTTGAAAGAAACTTTACATGCAACTGGGTATAGTTACTCTCAATCTGGTAAAGTTGGAGCATTGTGGCTTACTACTGATAGGTGTTGGTGGCCAAATATTGTCAGTGATGAAAAAACATGGATAGGGCCAGCCTATAATGGTGAATATGCATATGGTCAATTCAAAGTTTCTGCAGGAATTAATTCCCCATGGGGAGTAGTTAGTATATTTCGAAAAACACATGTTTTGAGATTATATTTCTAATTCTATTGGTAGATATTAATAAGATTATATTTTGCTTTAATAATTTGCAGATGGAGGAATAATGTTAGAAATAAAAGATTTAACTATAAAATATGATCGTATGATCCTTGAAGATGTTGGTATTACATTTTCCAGAGGTACGGTAACTGTTATAAGTGGCTTGTCAGGTATAGGAAAATCATCTCTATTAAATGTACTTGGTTTAATAAAAACTCCAAATAAAGATTGTTCCTATTACCTGGACAATGAGATTATAGACTTTAATAATGAAATAAAGAAAGCAGATTTTCGCTTAGGGAAGATAGGGTTTATCTTTCAGCAGAATAATTTGATTCAAGGACTTAAGGCAATTGAGAATATAATGATTCCTCAAAATTTAATTTCATCTGATGAAAGAGCTATTGAGGAAAAGGCGACTGATCTTATTAACTATGTTGGATTAAGTGAAGTTGCGAATAGTTATCCTTGTGATTTATCAGGTGGTGAAGAACAAAGAGTTGCTATTGCCAGGGCCTTGATGAATGATGTGGATATAATTCTTGCCGATGAGCCTACTGCTTCATTAGATCCTGAAAACAGTAAAAGCATTCTAGAACTATTAAAGAGACTGGCTCATGAATTAAACAAGATAGTAATAATTGTTTCTCATGATGAATCTGTTTCTGAAATTAGTGATGTCCTGTATGAAATCAAGAATAAGAAGCTGGAACTTATCCGCAAGGATTTTGTCCAACCTGAAGTGGTCAATGATATTAAAAACCATGAGAGTAAAAAGAAAATATTCAGTTTTATTAGAAATTATGAAAAAAGGAGGAGAAAGGAAAAAGGTTTAGGTAAATCCTTGATTATTGCAACTGCTTTGATTGCAGCTGTTTCTTCCTTATTCATAAATTTTGGTGATTCCTTTAATAAGCAGCAAAAGGAATTTGTTAATTCAATTTCTGAAAACAATATATTTGTAATAAATGATGTATTGGGATTGGATGCTCAAATAAATTATGATTCAGCTCGTAGTTTTTCTGATAAAGAATATGACTCTATAAAGGTAATAAGCAATATAAAAAATATATATCCTTACTATGAATTTAAATCATATAACTATTCAAATATAAAAGGAGAAAGTACAGTTGCATCCATAGTTTTTGAAGACAAAAGCATTGTTGATAAGGAAATTAATTATAGTAGTTATAATGATTCAGGTTTTACTATTGTTCCCTTGTATCCAGAAGAAGATGTTTCAAATCTTCTTTTAAATGATAATAAGGACAAGAATATCAGAGAGGGCTTCATTCTTGCGAATTCATTTGCTAAAACTTTAAGTGAGACTCCCCTTAAACTGATAGGTAAGACAGTTGAAGTAAGATGCTTTGTACCAACTAAATTGTATGATTCTGAAGCTAGATTTTCGGATAATGAAATTATAAAAAATGATAGTCCAGTTTATAAGTCGGTAGTTATCAAAAGAAAAATAACAGGTATCATGGATGATATTTATGTGAATCAAAGATCGGAAGAAGCCTACAACTATATTTTTCTGGATTATAAGGATTTCATTAATATCATTAATGAAAACAAGGATACTAATTATGTAACAACAAATCAGAAATTTCCAGAAAAGGAGCTTAAGCCAAGTGCCTTGATGATTTATGCCGATAGTTATGATTATGTTCCCTATGTTAAATCAAAAATTGAAAACCTTTCTTCAAATTATGATGTTGTCAGCAAAGGTGCTGATCTTGAAAAGATAGAGTATAACTTGACGATGATTAAAAATACTATGAGAGTTGTTTCTCTTCTAATGGTTCTGGTGGTAATGACCATGTTTGGCTTTGTCTATTTTTTCAAGAATAGAACCAGGAAAAAAGAAGTAGCTATATTAAAAGCTCTTGGAATTACTAGTAATGATGCTATTTTGCTTATTGGTTATGAGATGATTCTTATTTCCTTGAAAACTTTCCTGTTATCTATCTTTTTCAGCTTGATTATTGTTTTATTTGGTAAGGTTACGATGCTTGATAGACTTTTTACTGTTACTCTTTTTTCTTTGCTGTTTAGTTTTTTCTTGTCAGTTTTTATTGTTACTGCTTCAGGGATATCATCAGTTTGGAAAACTAGTAGGATAGATATTATTGATGCTATTAGAAATAATAAATAAAGGAGGGTATAAAATAAAAAAGTTTAGGACGACTTTTATTTTTGTGATACTAGGAGGGTTATTATTTTTTGTTCAATCAACTATGGTTTTTGCAGCAAATCCAGATGGTTTTATTTGCAATCATGGTTATCATACATTTGGTGATCATGTAATGACAGGTGGCGTAGGTAATTATGGAGGCAATAGAAGATACTTTTGGATGACAGGTTTTGATTCTAATTTTAATGGTTACGTGAGGAATGCAGTTTCAGAATGGGTTAATACTAGTCCTGGATATCCTTATATAACAACTTCGATATCTATCCGAGAGACTACTAATCGTTCTGCTGCAATGTTTGAGTTTTGGAATTCGGTACTTCCAAGTGGTGTGCTAGGACAAACTAAATTCTATGTTTATAACACAGAAATAACTTTGACTCCTGCAGCTGAATTACCGCAAAACTATGGGTGGACAAAAATGCTAATATCATCTCAAAATTTATATTATTATGGGATATCTGCTTCACAGAGCAAGGCTACTATTTCACATGAATTAGGACATGGAATGGGTTTGTCTCATCAAAATAACAATATATATAGTATAATGTGTCAAGCATATTATGGTAGGATAGCATCCAGAGGAGCTGCTATTGACTGTATTACTATAAATCATTTGTATAATTAGGAGGTTGTTTCAATGAAAAAGTTTGTATCGTTATTATTTTTATTAATGGCATTAGTTGTGATTTTTGGAGGTTGTAGTAAAGCTGGTAATTATAAAGGGGCGAAGGATTCAAGAGATTTGACAGTTTCTATAGAATATGAATATATGGGACCAAATAAAAATAATAAATTACTAAAAGTTGATTCGGTTACAGATTCTATATATGGGTCAGATTTAAATGTTATATTTAATGATTCTGATGAGATTATTCGTGGTACTGTAAAAAATATCTCTTATACAAGTTTTACAGGTTCAGCGTGGACTAAAGCAGATATTATAGTTGCGGAATCCTATAAGGGAGAATTGAAAAAAGGTGACATTGTAACGATATTCATGTTTGGTGGTTATATAAAATTACAAGATCATATAAAATTCTTTGATGATAGATTTAGATTTGAAGATTTGACAGAATCTGAAATTAATAATATTGTGTTGAAAGAAATGGATAATGGAATACCATTTTTATCTGAAGGTGAAGAGCTTATATTTCCATTAATAACACCTGCCCCTCATATGCCTTTACCTAAAGGTTGTTTTGAAAGGATGTCAGCAGCTGGTATTTTGAATAAGGATAAAGATGGGAACTATATTCAAGATTATTATGAAGAGGGAAAACAGTATAACTATGAGTATACTGTTGACGAATTTATGTCTAAGATTAAAAACCAGTGAAATTAAACCTAGTCATTAAATTGATAGATAGGGAAAGACGCAAGACTTATTGCCGTCTTTCCCTATTTTTTCACTCCGATTTGTAGTAAAATGATGTTATGCCATATTTTAAAGCAAGGAGGCAAAATGAACTATCTAGCCCTATATAGAAAACATAGGCCTGTTAATTTTGCAGCCCTTGTAGGACAAGACCACGTAGTAAGAACACTTAAGAACGCCTTATCTAAAAATAAGGTATCACACGCATACCTACTATCAGGGGTAAGAGGTACTGGAAAGACAAGTACAGCAAAGCTACTTGCTAAAGCACTAAACTGCCTTGATCTAGTAGATGGAGAACCATGTAACAAATGCATGAACTGCCTAAAAATCAACGAAGGTAACTTCATGGACATAATAGAAATAGACGCAGCCTCCAATAGAGGTATAGATGAAATAAGAGATCTAAGAGAAAAAATAAAATTCATGCCAGTAGAAGGCAAAACAAAAGTCTACATCATAGACGAGGTACATATGCTAACAGGAGAAGCCTTCAATGCTCTCCTTAAAACCCTGGAAGAACCACCAGGACATATAGTATTCATACTCGCCACAACAGAACCACACAAAATACCACTAACAATACTATCAAGATGCCAGAAATTCGACTTTCATAAAATCCCAAGTGATGTGCTAATCGAAAGATTACACTTCATCGCAGATGACTGTAATGGAAAAATAACTGAAGAAGCACTAACCTTGATAGCTAAACTAGCAGGTGGTGGACTAAGAGACGCTATAAGCCTACTAGACCAGTGTCTAACTTCCTATGAAAAAGAAGTAACAGTAGAAGATGTTAGCCAAATAGCAGGAATAGTCGAAGATAAAAAAATAATTGAACTCTTCCAGCAAATAGCTGACAAAAATGTTACAGAAATCATGAACCTCTACGAGGAACTTAAAAGTGGCGGAAAAAGCATATCACAATTACTTTTCAATATAGTTGAAGGACTAAGAAACATTTTAATTATTAAATCCATACAAAAGCCAGAACAATTCATAATTGCTGGTGAAGAAATGATTAGAGATCTAAAAAAAGTTGGAGATAGCTTTACCAAAGAAGAGATACTAAACTGGATATACAAGTTAGGTGAATTAGAATCTAAAATGAAATATAGCAATCACCCGGACATACTCCTTGAAGTTGAACTACTAAAAGGTAGCACAGGAAATCCTGTTACACCTACGATAACAAAAGAACAGAAACAAACACCTACGAAAAAAGAGGTGCCAATTATTGAAACCCCGCCAATGGACGAAGACGTAAAACCAGAAACAGGTGTTAAACTAGATGGCGAAAAACTCTGGCATAGACTGATGGTAATCATTGGAGAAAAGAATAAAAGTCTCGAAGCCTACTATAAAGGTTCAGTAGGACACGTTTTCATGGATAATATTCTAACAATATATTTTGATCAAAATAAATCAAAATTCCATAAAGACAGAGTAGAACTACCAGAAAATGTAGAATTGGCAGAAGCAATCCTAAGGAAACTGGCTGGTAGAAAAATTAAAATCCTAGTAGAATTTACCAGTGAAATAGAAGAAACAAAAGAGAAAAATTCAGAAGATAAAATATCGGAAATATTTGGAAACAATATTAAATACATTAACGAATAGGGGAGGCTTTATATGAAAATAGGTGCAATAGTCCTGGCTGCAGGAAAGGGTACAAGAATGAAATCCAAGTATCCAAAAGTTTTGCATAAAATTTTAAATAAGCCAATTTTAGGCTATGTAACAGATGCTGTTAAAGAACTAACAGATAAAAAACCAATAGTTGTTATAGGACATGGGGGAGAATATATACAGGAATACTTTGAAGACACATATATATACAGAACCCAAGAGGAACAACTAGGTACTGGTGATGCTGTCAAGGCTGGAATGGATGCCTTAGAAGATGAAGAAGCAGTAATGGTACTTTGTGGTGATGCTCCAATGATAACAGCAGAAATCTTAAGAACAATGATAGAACAATATATTGTAGATGGGGCAAAAGCTATTGTATTGTCGGCAGATATCGAAGATAGTAAAGGCTATGGCCGAATCATTAGAATCAATGATGGACCATTTGAAAGAATAGTTGAAGAAAAAGATGCCACTGAAAAAGAAAAACAAATCAAAGAAGTAAATTCAGGCACTTACATATTTGATAGAGTATTATTGGAGAAAGCCTTGAATGGATTAACAAACAATAACTCGCAAGGAGAATACTACCTAACCGATGTATTGGAAATATTCAAGAAACAAGGGCAAAAAGTTGAAGTCTGCAAGTCGAATGACAACAAAGTCATACTAGGGATTAACAACAGAGTCCAACTAGAAGAAGCGAATCTTCTATTAAAAAGAAGAATTAATGAAAAACATATGATGGCAGGAGTAACTTTTGAAGATTCCGCCTCAACCTATATCAGCAGCGAGGTTATATTTGGTGAAGATGTTGTAATAGGACCAAATGTAAGTATAACAGGTAAAACCATAATAGGAGATGATGTTGCAATTGGACCTAATTCAATTATAAAAGATAGTAAAATTGGAAATGGAACCACAATATTATCATCCATAATTTTAGATAGTCAACTAGGGGAAAATTGTATAATCGGACCATTTGCATACTTAAGACCTGACAATGTCCTAGGTAATAAAGTAAAGGTTGGAGACTTTGTTGAACTTAAAAAAACCAAAGTTGGCGATGGTTCTAAAATACCACATCATAGCTACATTGGAGATGCGATAGTGGGTGAAAAAGTTAATATAGGTGCAGGAACAATTACCTGCAATTATGACGGTGAACATAAATACCAAACAATCATAGAAGATGGAGCGTTTATTGGCAGTAACTCAAACCTAGTAGCTCCTGTCAGCATTGGCAAAGAAGCCTATATTGCAGCAGGTTCAACAATTACTAAAAACGTTCCTAGAAGAGCTTTGGCTATAGGACGAGGTAAACAAGTAGTTAAAGACAATTGGAAAAAGAAATAATAGGAGGACAATCATGGAAAGAGACGGCAGTTTAAAAATATTCACAGGTAACGCAAATCCCGAGTTAGCAAAAGAAATAGCGCAAATACTCGGTGTTCCAGTAATAGATTCAGTAGTAACCCAATTTAGTGACGGGGAAACACAACTTCAAATAAACGAAAGTGTAAGAGGAGCCGACGTATTCATAATTCAGCCAACCTCACAACCAGTCAACGAATACCTTATGGAGTTACTAATAATAATCGATGCAGTCAGAAGAGCATCCGCTAGAAGAATTACTGCTGTTATTCCATATTATGGTTATGCCAGACAAGAAAGAAAATCCAAGGCAAGAGACCCAATAACAGCTAAACTAGTAGCTAACCTAATAGTAGCGGCTGGGGCAAGAAGGGTTGTTTCCATGGACTTGCATGCTAATGCCATCCAAGGATTTTTTGATATTCCTTTCGACCATTTACCTGGAGCTCCAATACTAGCAGAATATTATAAAAAACTAAAACTAAGCAATATCTGCGTAGTATCACCTGACCTGGGTGGTGTTACAAGAGCAAGAGACCTAGCCAATAGAATAGGTGCAGAATTTGCCATTATTGAAAAAAGAAGACCTAAAGCCAATGTTTCAGAAGTACTTAATGTTCTTGGTGACGTTAATGGCATGGACTGTATTTTAGTAGATGATATGATTGATACTGCAGGAACAATAACCAAAGGTGCAGAACTACTTAAGAAATTTGGTGCCAAGACTGTTAGAGCTTGTTGCACACATGCTGTACTATCAGGACCAGCCATTGAAAGAATCCAAGATTCTTCACTTGATGAAGTTGTTGTAACAAATACAATAAGACTACCAGAAGAAAAGAAAATTGATAAGATAAAAATTTTATCAGTAGCCCAGTTTCTTTCAAAAGCTATACTGAACATTCATGCCGATGAAAGCGTCAGCAGACTTATTAAATAGAGTAAATAATGATATAAAATATATAGAATCAATACCTTCAAGGATCCCCATCTTTTTAAGATGAGGATTTTTGAGTTATGAAAAAGGAGTAAGCATGAAATTAATTGTAGGCCTAGGAAATATAGGCAAGGAATACCAGGCAACTAGACACAATATTGGATTTATGTTTCTAGAGCATTTAAAAGAAGACTGGAATCTTGACTTTAAAGAAGAAAAAGCCTTTAAAGGCTACGTTGCTAGTAAAATAATAGATGGAACAAAAACCTACTTCTTAATGCCGACAACATATATGAACCAAAGTGGTGAAGCAGTACAGGCTTTAAGTAGCTACTATAAGATTGAAGTAGAAGATATATTAGTTATTTATGATGATATGGACCTACCTGTAGGAGAAAGTAGATATAAGAAAAAAGGATCTTCAGGTGGACAAAACGGTATGGGAGACATAATACAAAAACTAGGAACAGATAAAATCAGCAGACTTAAAATAGGTATTGGAAAAGGCAAAGGGCACTTACGTGGTAAAGACTATGTCTTAAGTAAATTCGATACAGAAGAAGAAGTATTGGTTAAGGAAGAAATAAAAAAACACGAAGAAGGTATTCGTATATTCATAAAATCAGGGATTGAAAAAACCATGAATGAAATGAACAGGAAGAAAGATGAACAAAAAGAACAAGATAATCAAGGAAGTAATTGAAAAAGGCAGTATCTTTAATGATATTGAAAAAGGATTAGGACGGGGAGACAAAAGCATTGGGGTTACAGGACTTGCCGTTGGTGATGAAGTCTTTTTTTATCAAGGATTACAAAAGATTCTTGATAAACAACTATTTATAATTAAGGAACAACAAGAGGCCGAAAGCCTCTTTTTTCTAATGAAAGAATGGCTTGGAGACAAAGTTCAACTACTACCTAAAAGAAACATCTTACCCTACAGAACAATACTTAAAGGAAGAGAACTGAAAAATAGTAGAATAAAAATATTAAAAGATCTTCTAGAGGGAAATATTGATATACTAATTCTAAGTGAAGAATCACTAATCGAAAAATATATACCAGTAGAAGAATTCAAGAAAAATACACTAACACTTAAAAAAAACATGACTATAGATAGAAGTGAACTAATTGAAAGTCTGATAAAAATTGGATTTCAAAAAGAACCTATACTTGAACTAAAAGGTCAATTCACAGTAAGAGGTGATATTGTCGATATATTTCCTGTCACAGAAGAAAATCCTGTCAGACTGGATTTTTTTGACGACCAACTAGAAAAAATAAAGGAATTTGATATCGAAAATCAAAGAACTATAAGAGAAATTGAAGCTGTAAAGCTATATCCAACATCTGACCTATTACCTCCGGAAAATCTTAGTAAAGTTATTGAAAAACTTTTACCAGAGGCTTCCGATATTATTCGTGATGAGTTAGAATTAATGAAATCTGGACTTTTCCATGAGGAAAATGAAAGATTCTTCCCAGCATTTTATGATGAATTAAATACTATTTTCTCCTATTGTTATAATAAACCCCAAATAATAATAAACAATTATAGTGACTTAAAAGTTAGAGGAGATATTTACTATTCCTCACTTATAGAGGATTATATTATAGGTGAAAAGGATGGATTAATACATCCAATTCAAAAAGAAGGATATATTAACTTGGATCCTATAGATTTATTTGCAGGAGAAAAATTGATTCATACTTCCCTTTTTGACAGTTTTGAATCAAGTTATAACAGTAACTACCATTATGAAAAGAAGCAAATAATATCCTTCCAAAGTGACTTGGATAAGTTTGTAGCAGAAGTCCTTAAACTATTGTCAGAAAACGTGAAAATTTACCTATTTTCTAGTAGCAAGGAAAAATCAAAGAGCTTGGAAGGATTTTTTGAAGAACGAAATCTTGTTGATAGTAGAATTAGCTTTCTAGAAGGATATTTAGAAGAAAGTTTTATTCTTTATGAACAAAGAATAGCACTGATTGGTGAGAAGACAATCTTTGGCCATAGCAAGAAATCTGGGGACAAGAAGAGGAGAAAGAAGCTAAATCCCTTTATTGATATAAAAGAAGGGGATTATGTTGTTCATGATGAGTATGGTATTGCCCACTACAAAGGTATCGAGCAAAAAGAAATTCTAGGAGTTGTTAAGGATTATCTAGTATTACAGTTCCATGGCACTGGTAGATTATTCCTACCTGTTGAAAAAATGGATGTAATAGAAAAATACATTGGCGCAGAGGGACATAAGCCTAGGTTATCAAATCTTAGTAACAACGAATGGAGAAAAACCAAAGAGAAAGTAAGAATTTCAGTTAGTGACATAGCCAAGGATTTACTTCAATTATACAGTCAGAGAAAACAGGCTAAAGGATTTGCATTTTCGAAGGATGTTGAAGAACATAGAGATTTTGCAGATAGATTTCCCTATATAGAAACAGTAGACCAGGAAAAAGCTATTGATGATGTTAGAAAAGATATGGAAAAGACTATGCCCATGGACAGGGTTATCATTGGTGATGTAGGCTATGGTAAGACAGAAGTTGCTTTAAGAGCTGCTTTTAAGGCTGTAATGGATGGTAAGCAGGTTGCCCTTTTATCACCTACGACTGTTCTTTCACAACAGCATTATAGGACCTTTTTAGAAAGATTCAAGGATCTTCCCTTTAATATTGGTATAATGAATAGATTTGTCCACAAGAAGCAACAAAAAATGGTTTTAGAAGGATTAGCAGATGGTCAAATAGACATTCTTATAGGTACTCATAGAATTTTATCCAATGATGTTCTTTTTAAGGATCTAGGTTTGTTAGTCATTGATGAGGAACAAAAATTTGGAGTTGTTCATAAGGAAAAAATCAAGAACTTAAAAAATAATATTGATTGCCTAGTGCTTTCTGCAACACCTATTCCAAGAACCTTGCATATGGCCTTGGCTGGGGCCAGGGATTTAAGTGTCATAGAAACTGCACCTAAGGAAAGGTATCCTGTTCAGACTTATGTACTTGAGCATGATGACCTTATTGTTAGAAATAGTATTTTAAAAGAGTTGAAAAGACAAGGTCAGGTATTCTATGTGTACAATAAGGTGCAGAGTATTGAAGCTAAGAAAAGAAAACTAGAAGAGCTAGTTCCAGAAGCATCTATCGGAATTGCTCATGGTCAAATGAATGAAAAGACTTTGGAGTCTAGAATGATGGGGTTTATGGAAGGGGAAATTGATATTCTTCTTTGTACTACCTTAATCGAAAATGGCTTAAATATAAGGAATGCTAATACATTAATTGTTGATGAGGCAGATAATCTTGGACTTGCACAAATATATCAACTTAAAGGTAGAGTTGGTAGAAGTAATCGGGTCGCTTATGCTTATTTCATGTTTGATAAGTGTAAAATTTTAAGTGAAACTGCTCAAAGGAGACTTAAGGCTGTAAGGGAATTGACTGAACTTGGTTCTGGATTTAAGATTGCCATGTTGGACCTTGAAATAAGAGGTGCAGGTAATCTGCTAGGCAAGGAGCAACATGGACATATGGTTTCTGTAGGTTTTGACTTGTACTGTAAGATATTGGAGGATGAGGTTAATAGACTTGCTGATTCACAAGTTGAAGAGGAAGCTGTTGTTGAACTTGATCTTAATATTGATGGTCATTTGCCAAGTAATTATATTGGTGATGATATAGTCAAGGTTGAGATTTATAAAAAGATTGCCGATGTTACTTTGCGTGAAGAATTGTTAGGCTTGATAGATGAGGTGACTGATAGGTTTGGTCCTATACCTACTGTAGCTGAGAATTTGTTTCTTATGGCTAATATAAGGATTTTGGCTCATGAAGCTTTTGTTACTAAAATTAAAAAGGATGGTATGAATTTTATCATTTATTTAAAACCTGGAAATTATAATCTGGATCAATTACAGAAAATAAGGCAGAAGTTTAAGGGTAAGGTTAGGTTTAATGAGGATTCAATAGTATTTTTTGGTGAGAGCAAGTTATATTTATTAGAGCATTTTTTAAAGGAGTTGAAGTGATTTTCACCTGTTTTTCACTTTAAAATCAGTAAATATATATTTGTTTGTAGTAAAGTTAGGTTTATGATATTATTTAACTTATATAGAAATTCATGGAGGTAGGAAATTGAAGTTACTTAAAATGTTAGCAGTCTTGACGATTGGAGCCTTATTAGGAGGAATTATATTATCAGGGTGCGAGAATAAGGGTGCTGTAATAGCAGTAGTAAATGGAGACAAAATATACGAAAAAGAGCTTAATAGTATGTTGACTGGTCTTTATGGAGCAGATGCTAAAGCAACTGAAGCGGAAAAGGAAAGTATTTTCGAGAGTTTAATCACAAGTAAGTTGATTGAACAAGAAGCAAAGAAACGAAAGCTGGATATTTCAGAAGATGATATAGATGAATATATGCAAGAGGTTATAAAAGCAAATGGCGTAGAAAGTAAGGAAGCTTTTTATGAACAATTGAAAACTACTTATGGCTATAACAAGGATTTTGTTGATGGTTTAATAAGAAGTTCAATGGAAGAGAGAGCTTTATATGATGATATTATAGCCAAAGAAGTTAAGGAAGATGAGGCTGTAATAAAGAAAGCTTATGATGATAATCCTTCTAAGTACAAGATGGTTGAAGTCAGTCATATCCTTATATCGTTAGAAAAGTCCGAAAGTGAAGCTGCTGCCTTGTCAAAGGCTAAGGCTTTAGTTGCAAGATTAGCAACTGGTGAGGATTTTGCTGCTATGGCCAAGGCTAATAGTGATGATACTGGTAGTGCAGTAGGTGGTGGTGTGATTTCAGGCTTCTTTGGAGCTGACAATACAACATATGTGCAGGAGTTTGTGGCAGCATCTGTGAAACTTAATGCAGGTGAGTATACATTAGAGCCAGTTCTTTCACAGTTTGGTTATCATATAATTAAAGCTGATAATGTTAAATCAAGTTATGAAGATGTTAAGGATTATGTGACAGAAATCATTTATGGTCCTATTAGAGAGGAAGTTTTCGTCAATTTTATTGATAAATTGAAAAATGATGGTAAGATAGATAGGAAGATGAAGTTTGATCTTGAAAAAGATGAAGAAACTGTTGATACAGTTCAAACTCAATAAAAATAAATGTGGTTTAATAACTTGCAATGCCTATACTATTTGTGTAGAATATAGCATATAAGGATTAAACACGTATTTCGAGGAGGGAATATAATGAACAAAGGCGAATTAGTTAGCAGCGTTGCTGCAAGTGCAGGATTATCTAAAAAGGATGCTGAAAAGGCAGTAGCGGCAGTTTTTGATTCCATTACTGAAACTTTAGCAAAAGGGGAAAAAGTTCAATTAGTTGGATTTGGAACCTTCGAAGTAAGAAGTAGAGCTGCAAGAACAGGTCATAACCCAAAAACAAATGAATCAATAAAAATTCCAGCTTCACAAGTACCAGCATTTAAAGCCGGAAAAGCTTTAAAGGATACAGTAAAGAAATAGTATGAAAAGACCGGAATTAACCGGTCTTTTTTTATGATATTATATGAGAATAGATAAGTATTTAAAAATCACAAGACTGGTCAAGAGGAGAAGCGTTGGCAAGGAGCTTTGTGATAATCATAAGATTGTTGTTAATGATAAGTTTGTTAAGGGTGGTTATGAGGTTAAAGTCGATGATGTTATTCAAATCTTATTTGGTAGCAGGAAGACTATTGTAAAGGTTACTGATATAAGAGAAGTTGTTAAAAAAGAGGATGTTGGCGGTCTTTATGATTTGTTGGGTGTTGAGAGAATAGGTGATGATGGTGAAAGTTGATTTTCATATTCATGTTACTCCTGATGATTTGATCAGGGATTATAAGTCGATTTATGACAAGGAACCATACTGGGCTTTGTTGGCAGAGAGTTCTATTAACAAGTTTGCTAATGGGGAAGCTGTAATTGCCGATTTGGATAAAAGTGGCTTTGATGTTGGAGTGGTAACTGGTTTTTCTTTTAGGGATTTAGGCTTATGTAGATATGTTAATGACTATACAATTGAACTTGTTAAAAAGAATCCAGGTAGAATTCTTGGAATGATGGCTATTTCACCTAAGGAAAAAGGTTTTGAAACTGAGTTTTCTAGGTGTATTGATGCTGGTTTGGCAGGTGTTGGTGAGATGTTCCTGTCTGGACAGGGTGTAGATCCTCATAGGAGGGAAGATTTGGCTGGTCTAATGGGTCTTGCCAAGGAAGTTGATGTTCCTGTTGTTATTCATAGTAATGAGCCTGTAGGACATGATTACGTAGGTAAGGTTGAGGTTACTCCTAAGGAGATTTGTAAGATTGCTCAAGATTTTCCTGAGAATAAGTTGGTTTTTGCTCATTTTGGTGGGGGTTTGCCTTTTTATGAGTTGATGAAGGAGTTAGGTTCTAGTTTGTCTAATGTTTATTATGACACTGCTGCTGGTATTTATTTGTATAGACCAGAGGTGTTTAGAGTGTTTAGAGAAATTGGTATTTTACATAAGTTGTTGTTTGGTAGTGATTTTCCTTTGCTGTCAATTGGGAGATATGAGGCATATTTTGAGAAAAGTGGACTGTCTGATGAAGAATTAGGGATGGTTCTTGGTAAGAATGCTTGTAGATTGTTGAATTTATAGGGTTTTTTTCATATAATATGTTTATAGTGCCTGGAGGGTATAGTTTTGAAAATTGATTTGAAGAAGAGGAGAATTCGCTCAGTACCTGTGGTTAAGCAAGTCAAGAAGGTCAAAGGTCGGTTTAGGTTTTCTTTGCTTAATTTTTTAGTTATGGCTGCTTTGTTTGTTAGTGTGGGTTTTTTTATTTTCAATATTGGCAAGAGTATTTTGGATAGTGTGGAGTTGTATTATAATAACCGTGAACTTGAGGCTAGGATAAATGACTTGTATTATGAGAAGGAAATATTGCTTGAAGCACAGGAAAATTTACTTAGTGACGCAGAAATAGAGCTTATGGCTAAGGATAAGTTGGGTTTGATAAAACCTGGAGAAGTTGTTTATATTTTGGAGAATATTAATTGATTATGGGAGGACAGATGGATTTTAGCAAGGATCAGATTGTTGAGGGTGTAATTACTGGAATTACTACTTTCGGAGCATTTGTGAAGATTAATAATGAGGTTACTGGTTTAGTTCATATTTCTGAGGTATCATCGGATTTTGTTAAGGATATTAAGGATATCTATAAGATTGGTGATGTTGTTAAGGTTAAGGTATTGAAAGTTGAAGATGGTGGAAAATTGGTTTTATCCATCAAGAAAGCTCAGGAAAATGCCGGTAGTCAAACTAAGTCTGCATCTTTCACTCCTTTTAAGAAAAGGGTTCAAGAGTCAGTGAAGCCTGAGAACTTTGAGGATAAGTTGGCTAAGTTTTTAAAAGATAGTGAAGAAATCCAACTTGATGCAAGAAGAAGTCAGGATTTATCAAGGAAAAAGAAGAAGAAAAACTAAAACCCTTGACAAAAGGGTTTTCTTTTTTGTAAAATAGATAGGTAGTATTTGGCGATGTAGCTCAGGTGGTTAGAGCGCACGGCTCATACCCGTGAGGTCGCTGGTTCGATCCCAGCCGTCGCTACCAATATTCCACAACCCTTAATGTCACTTTGACATTAAGGGTTTTTTATTATGATCTTGATTCTTATCAGGGTCATTTTTTATGTCTAAAATAATACTAATGATAAAATCAATTAAAAATTGAATATATATATATATATATCATAATATATTGAAATATATTTGGATGCATGATATATTTACATCAATAAATTAATATAACATACTAAAAACCAGAAAAGAAAAGAGGTAATAAGAATGAAGAAAACCAAATATCTAATTTTGGCACTGGCAATCGGGATGATAAGCACTGCAGTCTTTGCCCTTCAAATTAATAATAGAGTAGAAGCAGTAGTTCCTGGTGGAGTTATTCCTGATGGTACCTATGTTATACAGTGCCTACATTCTGGTAGGACAGTTGAAAGTACATTAAGTACTATTCCAGGAGCACAAATTATGCAATGGAGCTTTAATGGTGGAAGTCATCAGAAATGGCAATTGGAGCATTTGGGAAGCAATCAATACAAGATTACCTCAGTT
>JBGSJN010000104.1:0-26847 GCA_041741995.1 Bacillota bacterium | reverse complement strand
AAATCCACTTTCTACATTATCAAAATGGAAGATTTTAGACAATCTAAGAAGAAGCCTCGTTGCTCCTTCATTGATGGTTTTATTGGCACTGAGTTTTAGTATACTTCCAGGAAGTATATTAGTCTGGTTAACTCTGTTTTTGCTGCCTCAATCAATACCACTAATGATTGGAGTTCTTCATTCTTTAATTCATGTTAGACCAATAATAAGAAGAATAAAAAGAGACAAACCTATAATAATAGGATCAAAGGCTGAACTAATACAATTGATTCTAAATATAATCTTTCTACCATACCAGGCTTGGTTGATGATAAAGGCAATAGTAATCACCTTGAACCGTGTCTATATCACTAATAAAAACTTATTAGAATGGGTAACCTCGGCTGAGTTAGAAAAAAAACAAAAGAACTCATTGAAAAGCTATTTAATCACTATGAAAACTTCACTGATTATTTCAATAGTGCTATTAACACTAATAGTAATTTTCAAAACAAATCTAATTCCTTTAGGTATATTCTGTCTGATAATATGGTCTAGTGCTCCATTTGTAGCCTATATGATTAGTAAGGAACCAAAAAAGGTAGAAGTTTATGTTTCTGAAGATGAGCTTATGGAACTTGGGAAAATGAGTAGAAAAACATGGCGTTATTTCGAAGAATTTGCAAATAGTAAAAACCACTATCTGGCACCAGATAATTATCAAGTGTACCCAACAAGAGGCTTGGCTTACAGAACATCACCTACCAATATTGGCCTTGGTTTACTTGCAACATTATCGGCTAGAGATTTCGGTTATATTGGGACAAAAGAAATGCTAGAACAATTAGAAAAAACAATAACAACAATTGAAGGTATGGACAAATGGAACGGACATCTATATAACTGGTACAATACTAACACATTAAAAACCCTTGAACCTGCTTATGTATCAACAGTAGATAGCGGTAATTTAGCAGGATATTTAATAACCTTGGTCCAGGGATTAAAGGGATACTTAGACAAACCATTAATTGATAGCCAGTTTTTAAAAGGTATAAAAGATACGATTAGTTGTATTGATGAAGAGGGATCGACTGTTTGTCAAAATTACTTTAATTATCTGTCACTAGAAGGAGAAAATATAAGTTTTCCTAATAGATGGAAAGAAGCCTTGAAAGAAATATCAACAGTTTGCGGCTTGCAGGATTTGAAAAAAACTTTTTGGATTTATAAAGTAGAAAATATGCTGCAAAAGTTTGATAGCGAAGTCCAGGAATTCTTACCAGGACAATCTCTTCTTGATGGATTTTCAAAAGAATTCATGAAATTAAAAGATATTGCAGAATTACTTTTGTTACTTAACGAGAATCCTAAACTTAAAGATTTACCAGAACATTATAAGCAAATAGAAATATATGTAAAGTCTTTGATTACAATTATTCAAAAAAGCAAAAATGAGAAAATAAAGAAAAATTTAATTGGACTGGAGGAACTTGAGTTTAAGTTAATTAACACAAGGGCGAAAGTTATTGACTTTTTAAGAAGATATCAGGAATTGATAGATAGAATAGAGGTTATTAATTTTGATATGAAATTCTTGCCATTATATGATAAAAAGAAACAGCTGTTTTCTATTGGGTATAATTTTGAAGATAATAAATTAACCAATTCATATTATGATTTATTAGCATCTGAGGCTAGACTAACTAGTTATATAAGTATAGCTAAAGGTGAGATTCCAGTTGCCCATTGGTTTAAAATGGGAAGAGCATTAACAGTAGTTGGCAGGTACAAAGGTCTGGTTTCCTGGACTGGAACGATGTTTGAATACTTAATGCCGATATTGATTATGAAGAGTTATAAACATACACTTTTAGATGAAACCTACTCATTTGTTATAAAAAGTCAGAAGAAATATGCCAAGATGAGAAATATGCCTTGGGGTATTTCTGAGTCAGCATTCAATCTATTAGATCATAATCAAGAATACCAGTATAAAGCTATTGGCGTACCATGGTTAGGTCTAAAAAGAGGGCTGATTGAGGATGCAGTGGCTACTCCTTATGCGACCTGCCTAGCTTTAATGGTTGATCCTAGAGGCGCAATTGAAAACCTGCAACGACTCAAAAAAGAAGGTTTAGAGGGTAGATATGGCTATTATGAAGCCGTAGATTATACTAAGGATAGATTAGGCTCAGAACCTAATCATCATATTATAAAAAGCTTTATGGCTCATCATCAAGGAATGAGTTTACTTGCTTTAAATAATTTTTTAAATAAAAACATCATGCAGGAAAGGTTTCATCAGGATCCAGCGATGAATGCTGCAAGACTCCTCCTACAAGAAAAGGTTCCTGGTAATATTTTAATTACTAAGACACATAAGGAAAAAGTTATACCATACAAGGAAGATGTAATTAAAGAAAAAAGAGCAATACGTACATTCCGTGAACCTGACCAGGAATTACCGAAGGCCCATATACTTACTAATGGTAATTATTCTATTATGGTCACTGATCGTGGAACTGGCTATAGTAAAAATAAGTTAATGGCTGTTACTAGATGGAGAATGGACAGTGCTTTAGATTCATATGGAATGTTTTTCTATCTAAAGAATATAGATACTGATGATATCTGGTCAGCTACTTATGCTCCATTAAATACTAAACCTGATAACTATGAAGTAACCTTTATGGCTGATAAAGCAATTTATCAACGTCGAGATAAAGAGATTGAAACCAAAACGGAAGTACTTGCTACTACCGGAGAAAATGCTGAAATACGTAGATTATCAATAACAAATAAAGGTGAAACTACATGTAATATAGAAGTAACTAGCTATAGTGAAATAGTATTAGCCTCACAAGATTCTGATGAGTATCACCCAGCATTTAGTAATTTGTTCATTCAAACTGAATATAATAAAGAATTAAATTGTATCATAGGCAGTCGTAGACCTAAGTCTAAGTTGGATAAAACCACTTGGATTGCTCATAGTACTGTGTTAGAAGGTAATAGTGCTGGAGAGATTACTTATGAAACAGACCGTATGAAATGGATAGGAAGGGGCAGAAATCTTAAAAATTCATTGGCTATGTTAAGTGGAAAACCTTTATCTAATACTACTGGTCCAGTTCTTGATCCAGTGATGAGTATGCGGGTAAAAGTTAGAATTGAACCTGGTAAAACTGCTAAAATTTCATTTGTTACAACTGTTGCAGAAAGCAATGAGTATCTCATATCCAAGATTGAAAAATATTCCAGCCCAGATAGGATAGAAGGTGCTTTCAATTTAGCTCAAGTAAGAAGCAGTCTAGAAATGAAGTATCTAAATATGAAAGAAGAAGAAGAAGAACTTTATCAAAATATGCTATCAGATATAATGTTTGCAAGCCCATTGAGGGATAAGTATCAACAACAGATTATGGAAAATGCAAAAGGTCAGTCTGCTTTATGGCGCTATAGTATTTCTGGTGATTTACCAATAATTCTAGTGGTATTGAACAAAAATAATCAGATGAGATTATTATCAGAAGTTTTAAAAGCACAAGAATATTGTCATTTAATGGATATAATTGTGGATCTGGTAATTTTAAATGAAGAGGAATATACCTATGATGCACCATTGAATCAGTTGATTTCTGATATTATATTATCTAGCCAGACACATGACTATTCCAGTAGAATAAAGCATGTTTTTGTTCTAGATAAGAATAAAGTGATGGAAGAAGACATTCCTTTACTATATGCTGTTTCAAGATTGGTCTTTAAAGGTGATGATGGTAATATAAGTGATCAGCTTAAAAGAGGGAACAAAAGGTTGTTACCTAATTTAGTAGATTTTAATAGAGATAATCTTGAGGCTTCAGAAAAAAATATCGAATCTCCAGAAATGTCATCTCTTTTATATTTTAATGATCTAGGTGGTTTTAACGAAAAAGGAGATGAGTATGTAATTAAACTAGAAAATGGAAAAGTTACACCAGCTCCTTGGATTAATGTTATAACAAATGATAAATTTGGATTTTTAGTTTCTGAATCTGGCTCAGGTTATACTTGGTCTGAAAATAGTAGGGAAAATAAAATTACTCCATGGTTTAATGATCCTGTTTGTGATCCTCCTGGAGAGTTTCTATATCTGAGGGATGATGAGACCGGGCATGTGTGGTCTACAACAGCTTCACCAATTAGGGAAAAAGAACCTTATATTATTCATCATGGATTTGGGTATACAAAATTTTTACATAATAGTAATGAAATTGAGCAAAGTCTTATCCAATTTGTACCAGTTGATGAGTCAATTAAAATAAGCTTGCTTTCCTTGAAGAATATCTCGGATAATAAGAAAACACTAACAGTTACATACTGTATAAAGCCTGTATTAGGTGTTATTAGAAAAAATACAATATTGCATATTAAAACAAAATTAGATACTAATGGCGGGATACTAATTGAAAATCCATATAATGAAGACTTTTCAGGAGAAATATGTTTTGTTGAAGCTTCAATAAAGGAAAGAACAGTTACAAACGATGGTAAGGAGTTTTTTGGCAGAGGAAATTCTGTCTTACCAGATTGTTTGAAAAGGAAAAGTCTTTCAGGAAATATGGATATGGTAACAGACCCATGTGGTGCCATACAAGTAGAGGTAGTTCTAGAACCTAATGAAAGTAAGGACATAGTATTTCAATTGGGTATGGGTAAAGAAATTAATGAGATACAAAATCTTATGGGGAAATATAGGTCTGTTGAAAATACTAAAAAAGCCTTAACTAAAGTCAAGGAATTTTGGGGAGAAAAGTTACAAATAATTCAAGTTAAAACACCTGCTAAATCAATGGACCTAATGCTGAATGGTTGGTTGCAGTATCAGTTGATTTCTAGTAGATTATGGGCAAAAGCAGGATTTTATCAGGCTGGTGGGGCTTACGGCTTTAGGGATCAATTGCAAGATTGTCTCTCGATTGCTTCTATTTGGCCTGAAGCTGCCAGGAAGCAAATATTGCTTCATGGGAAGCATCAATATATTGAGGGAGATGTACAACATTGGTGGCATGAACCTAGTGGCAAAGGTGTGCGTACTCGTTTTTCTGATGATCGATTATGGCTTCCTTATGTGACTTCAGAATATATCAGGATTACTGGTGATAGTACAATATTAAATGAAGAACTTTCATTTTTGATTGAGGATATTTTAAAGGATGATGAAGATGATAGATATGGTAATCCTAGAGTATTTGAAGAATCTGCTACCCTCTATGAACATTGTCTAAGAGCTATAGAAGTGTCATTAAAGTTTGGTAAACATGGTCTGCCTCTTATGGGATCCGGGGACTGGAATGACGGTATGAATGAAGTTGGGAATAGAGGTTTAGGAGAAAGTGTTTGGTTGGGCTGGTTTTTAATTTCTGTTTTAACAGGTTTTGCTCCTCTATGTAAACAAATGGGGAATGATAGTCTCGAAGAGAAATATAATTCTATTATGAAAAAGATTCTTGGAGCTATTGAAAAAGAGGCATGGGATGGTAAGTGGTATCGTAGAGCTTACTTTGATGATGGTAATCCTTTAGGTTCTGAGCAAAACAATGATTGTAAGATCGATTCAATTTCTCAAAGTTGGGCAGTTATTTCAGGACAAGGTAAAGCTAATCGAGCTAAGGAAGCTATGAATTCAATGGAAAATTATCTGATTAGCCGTGAAGATGGTTTGATGAAACTTTTAACTCCTCCATTTGATTTAGGTAAAGAGGAACCAGGCTATATTAAAGGTTATGTTCCAGGTACCAGAGAAAATGGTGGACAGTATACTCATGCTGCTGCTTGGGCAATAATTGCTTTTGCTAAACTAGGTAATGGGAATAAAGCCTTAGAACTTTTTGAATTACTAAATCCTATTAATCTTACAAATAATTATAGAGAGTATTCAAGATATAAAGTTGAGCCTTATGTGATGGCAGCTGATGTCTATAGTACGTATCCTCATATTGGAAGAGGTGGCTGGTCATGGTATACTGGTGCAGCTGGTTGGATGTATAGAGCTGGAGTAGAGAATGTTTTGGGATTTCAAAAAAATGGTGATTCTATATTGATTGATCCTTGTATACCTAGTCAGTGGAAGGAATATGAGATATCCTATCAGTACAAGTCGGCAAATTATCAAATTACTGTTAAAAACCCTAAAGGTAAATCCAAGGGTGTAACTCAATTAATGGTAGATGGCATTCTTTTAGAGGGTCAAGTATTTCCTTTGACTGATGATTGGATGTTACATAAGGTTGAGGTAATTTTAGGCTAATATAAAGGAGTTGATTATGATGAATAATAAATTATTGTCAGTTATTATTGGTGGTCTTATTGGTTTTTTAATCGGAGTTATTCTAGGTGCTTATTTAGGTTTAATTGTTGGTGGTACTTTTTTAGGAGGTTTTGATATTTATGAGAATATAGGTATTGAAGGATATGAGTTAGCTACTTATATCGGCTCTATAATTGGGGCTATTGTTTTAACTATACTAGGTGTGAAGCTTGCTATAAGGATTACTGATAAAAAGAAAGATAAATTTTAAGGAAAAAGTAAGAAGCCAGTCATACAAGTTTTAAAGCTTGTAGATGACTGGCTTCTTTTTAATATATTATCTAATGTTAAGGTATGATATAATTTAATAAGTTATGTAAAGAAAATTATTGAAGAAGGAGAGCGTTTAGTGAAAGGTATTGTCGAGTTTATTCATAAAAATGAAAATCTTGTCTGGATTTTGACTTTCTTTTTTGTTTTTCCTGTTCTTTTTTTATTTTCTTCTGATTTGATTTATGCAGATGAGAGTAGTTCTCTTTATACTATTATGACATTAGTTTTATTTGCTTTGGTTATAGTTTTTGCTATATTAGGATTTATTAGAATTAACGAAATGTTTATGTTTAAGGATGAAGGAATCATAAAAAGGTATATTATCAGCTGGGGCATTGCTATTTTTGTTTTTTCTTTAGTTACCATCATTTTTTTGTTTTTATTTATTATATTTTTTGTTCTTTTTGATTTATTTTTGGCTAATTTTCTGTCTGACTCTATTATTGATAGATTATTAGACTTATCAATGTATTTGTATTTAGCTATAATTACAATTATAATACCTTTTATGCACCTTTTTACAATAAGATATGTATTAGGAAAGGATAATGCCAGAGTTTCTTTTTCTTGGATTTTTCCTATTAAAGTTAGTATTTATTTTCAAATGATAATTCTATTGTTGGTTAATTTAGTTCTTTTATTTTTGACTTATGAAATTTCTATGACAGTTACAGTATTGGCTTTATTTTTTTCTACAGTCTTTAATTTTGTTTATATAATTAAATTGTCACAATTTGCTCTTGATAGATGGGGGAATTAAGTCACTTTATTAACTTAAATATGGTATAATAACTTTATTTAATAATATATATAATTATCTTTTAGGGGGTTATGATGAAAAAAAGTAAAATTTTTATTAGTACAGGCCTTATAATATTTGGTTCTTTGCTTATTGCTCTAGCTTTTGCTTTGGGTGGTGAGGTCAAACAAGCAGAAAATGGTGATGATGGTAGCTATCCTGAACCAATTGGGACAGATTCAGGTGTAGTTATAAAGAAATCTTCCACAACAGGATTTGATTTTGATGGTGACTATAAGCCTGTTATGGCAGTTATTGAAAACTCCCCTGCTGCAAGACCTCAAACAGGATTGCAAACTGCTGATGTGGTTTATGAAGTTATGGTTGAAGGCAGTATAACTCGTTTTGTAAGTATATTTTCTGATAAGGTTCCTGAACAAATATTACCTATAAGAAGTGGCAGAGCACCATTTTTATATATACAACAGGAATGGGATGGTTTGTTTATGCATTTTGGTGCCTCGGGCACAGCTTCAAACCCTCAAGAATATACTTTTACTGGCAATAAACTCTTTAAGGATATAAAGATAGATTTAGATGGCATAACTGGGAATAAGGATGGTATATTTAAAAGAGTAAATACAGCACCTGCTCCTCACAACGTAATGGGTAATCCGTTACTAGCACAAAAGCTTTATAATTATGAACCTAAACCACTGGATTGGAAGTTTGATGCTACAGTATTTTATCCTGGCGATTCAGTAACTGCTGTTGAGCTTCCATTTACAACTAGTAATAGGAATTATGTTTCTTATACTTATGATTTTAATAAAGGTGTATATCTTCGTTTTATGAGTGGCGTTCCATTTATGGCATCAGAAACTAAAGCTCAATTAGAAGTGAAGAATGTAATAGTTCAATATACTTCCTATTCTATAAAGGGTTCAGTCTACAAGGATTGGGTTATGGTTGGTTCAGGTAAGGCTGATTTCTATATTGGTGGTATGTATGTCCAAGGTAGTTGGTCCAAGGATTCACCAACTGCACAGACCATGTATAAGGATGCCGAAGGGAATCCAATAGTTCTAAAACCAGGCAATACTTGGATTCATATCCATCCTATAAAATAGTAACATGATAAAAATTCTTCAAAGACTAGTTGGTGCTTTTATTAATTTAATGATTAAGAAAATGGCTAAGAAAACATAGTTTTTTAATAAATGTGTGTTACAATAAGGTTAGAGTTAGTGAAAAATTAATACTGAAATGAAATTGAAATAATAATGAGGGGGTTCAATCCCTCATTTTTTTATATAATTTTTGGAATTCATCATTATTTAGGAAAAAGTATATAGAAGCTAATTGTATAGGTGTTTTTTATGAATAATGATATAATTATTATGTTAGCCATTATCTATATAAGGTTAATAGGTTATACAAATATCAATACGAGGTGATTAAATTGGTTAAAAAACATGGGAGAAGAGTCGATGTTTTAGCTAAAATAACAGGCAAGGCCCAATACACTAATGATTTGAGCTTTCCACACATGTTATATGCTACAACAGTAAGATGTCCACATCCACATGCCAAGATCATTAGTATTGAGCGCGAACAGGCTGAACAGTATCCTGGTGTAGTCATGGTGATTACAGCAGATAACATACCTGGAATACCGTCTCAATATAAACAGAAACCAATACTGGTTCCTGAAGTGGTTAGGTATGAAGGGGAAGGAGTAGCCCTAGTGGTTGCGAATAGCAAGGTAGTAGCATCTGAAGCTGCTAAACTTGTTAAAGTTATTTATGAAGAACTGCCAGCAGTAACAAGTTCAGAAGCTGCCTTGAAACAAGATGCACAAAAGATTTACGATGATGGTAATCTTTTATGTAAGTACAAGGGCGGAAAAGGCAATGTTGAGGAAGGCTTTTTGATGGCGGATTATATTTTTGAAAAAGAATATAGAACTCAAAGAGTTGATCATACCCCTCTTGAAACTGAAGCTGCTGTGGCTGTACCTACAACAGAGGGTATTACAGTATATGCCCCAACGAATGATGCCTATAAAGCCAGACTGCTAATAGCTGAAACTTTAGGGCTAAGAGAAAATCAAGTAAGATTTATAACGCCTGCAATAGGAGGGTCCTTTGGAGCCAAGAACTATGATGCAGGTCTATTAGGCTCAAGAGCAGCATTAGCTGCAGTCTTAACAGGCAAACCAGTTAAGATGGTCTTTACCAGAGAAGAGTCAATAATTGAAGGGACAAAAAGACACCCATATATTTGCAAGTATAAAGTTGGTGTTACCAAGGCTGGTCGAATTACCGCTATGGAAATTGACTTAATTGGTGATGGTGGAGCGTATCTATCAAAATCTCATCCTGTTGCTACTCGTACCTTAATTGAAGCTTCTGGTCCATACAATATAGATAATGTTAAAAGCAATGTAACATTGGCGTTTACTAATAATACTTACTCTGATGCTATGAGAGGTTTTGGTTCTCCTCAGGTTGATTTTGCTTCTGAAGTGCTTTTAGATGAAATCGCCTGTGAAATGGGATTTGATCCTCTTGAATTTAAAAAAATGAATCATTTGAAAGAAAATGATATTTCAGGAGTCGGCCAAGTAATGACTGATGTTAGTCTTGGTAAATGTCTAGATGAAGCCCAAAAAGCTTCAAACTGGAAAGAAAGAAAAGAAGAAATAGCCATTGAGAGAAAGAAGGGTGGCAGTAAGGTCAAAGGGATTGGTTTTGCTCTCTTACATCGAGGAGAGGCTTTTGGTGCCGCCGGTCAAGGTATTGACACAGCTGAAGTTCAACTTCTAGTCAACAATGACGGTGGAATAACAATTCTATCAAGTATGGCTGATGTTGGAATGGGTGGTCATACTATGATGGTTAATGTCATAATGGAAACCTTAGGAGTTAAAAGAGAAAGAATCGTAATGGCTCCTGTTGATACTCAATATGTACCAAACAGTGGACCGTCCTCAGCTACTAGAGGGACTATGGTTATTGGTAATGCAGCAAGACTTGCTGCTGAAGAAGTAAAAGAAAAATTAGCTGCTATTGCTGCTGATGTTCTTGGTGTTTTAAAGGAAGAGTTAATATTTAATAATGAGCAAATATATTCTCCTGGTAAGGCTGATGAGCATGTAAACTACCAGGATATGATTAATGAAATTTTTGCTCGCGGGCAGACACCTTCAGGACGTGGTTGGTATACTGTTTCAGGTCTTGCCTGGGACAGAGCCAATGGTTTTGGTGAAGCATATTTATCTTATGCTTATGGTGCTGCAGTGACTGAAGTTGAAGTTGATCTAGAAACAGGTCAGGTTTCTGTTGATAAATTTATTGCTGTTCATGATGTTGGTCATGCCTTTGATAAAAATGAGGTTATTGGCCAGATTAATGGTGGTGTCTCAATGGCTGTTGGTATGGCGTTGTTTGAGGATGTTGATTCTAAGAAAGGTCATATCAAGAATACGAATTTTGATAAGTATCTGATTCCTACATCTCTTGATATGCCTGAAATGAATTCAATAGTGGTTGAGGTGCCTACTAAGACTGGGCCCTTTGGAGCAAGAGGTCTTGGAGAACCGACAGCTTGTACAGCTGCACCGGCAATTATTAACGCAATTTATGATGCGACAGGTATTCGTATAAGAGAATTACCTGCAAGTCTGGAAACTATGATGCAAGAATTAAAAAACAGTCGTAACAAGACTGGTTTAAATTAGTGATTACTGGAGGATATAATGTTTAAATATGATTATTTAAGACCAGCTTCAGTGAAAGAAGCTTGTGAACTATTAGCCCTACATGGTGATAGAGCTAAGATTATTGCTGGTGGAACTGATTTGATGGTTCAGATTCGTGATGAAGATAAAAAGTGGGCTAATATAGAGTATGTTATTGATATTGGTCACCTTAAGGAAATGAAATATATTAAAGAAGATGGGGATAGTATTTGTATAGGTGCTTTGTCATCACATACTGATATTGTTAAATCCGGGATTTTGCAAAAATATGTTCCTTTTTTCTGTGAGGCTTCAAGTACAGTAGGCTCTCCTCAAATTAGGAATATGGGTACTATTGGAGGTAGCATTGGTAATGCTTCACCTGCGTCAGATCCTGTGCCACCTCTTATTGCTTTGGATGCTGAGGTTAAGATTGTAGGAACAAGTGGTGAGAGAATTGTCTCTTTGAAATCAATCTTTGCCAACTCCTATAAAACTACATTAAAAGTTGATGAGATAATTACTGAAGTTAGTTTCACAAAGATGCCAACTGAAGCCAAGTCGGTTTTTCTTAAATTAGGTAGAAGAAAGGCTTTGGCTATTTCCAGGATGAATGTTGGGGTTATTGTGGTAGTTGACAGTGATGGTGTTGTGAGTGATATCAGGATAGCTCCAGGTTGTATTTTTGCTACTCCTGATAGGGTTAGCGTTGCTGAGGATGTCTTGATTGGTAAGGTTCCAACTAGAGAATTGTTAGTTGAGGCTGGTAAGAAGGTATCTGATGAGATGATTAATCGCACAGGAATAAGACCATCTACTGAATTTAAGAAGCCGGCTATTGAGTCTTTGACTACAAGGGCTTTGAGTCAAGCTTTGGAGGTTGAATAAATGAATAAGATAAATGTTAATATGATTGTCAATGGTGAAGCTGTAAGTGTTACGGTTGAGCCAAATGCTCGTTTGCTTGATACATTGCGTGATAATCTTGAGCTTACTGGTACTAAGGAAGGTTGTGGCGTTGGAGAGTGTGGGGCTTGTACTGTTATTGTTAATGGTGAAGCTGTTAATTCTTGTATGCTTCTTGCTGCTTCTATGGAAGGTAAGGTTATTGAGACTATAGAGGGTTTAGCTGGTGAAAACGGTGAGCTTCATATTTTGCAGGAGAAGTTTGTTGAGCATAGTGCTTTGCAGTGTGGTTTTTGTACTCCTGGTTTTGTTATGAGTTCCAAGGCGTTCTTGGATGCTAATGATAATCCAACTAGAGAGGAAATAAAGACAGCAATTTCCGGTAATCTTTGTCGTTGTACTGGTTATAGTCAGATTATTGATGCAGTAGAGGATGCTGCCAAGGACTATTATGTTTATGATGTTTGCAGAATAAAGAAATAACTAACATAGAATGGTTTATTAGGTAGGCAGGGATTAATTTCTTGCCTGCTTTTTATTGACAGAAGTTTCACTTAGTGATAATCTAAATATAATATTGTAATACAATGTATTACAAGTTTAATGAGGTGTATTATGGGAACTATATCAGTTAGATTAAATGAAAAAGATGAAAAGCTAATTAGGAAATATGCAGAGTTAAATGATATTGATTTATCTTCTTTAGTTCGTGAGGCAGTTATTGAAAAAATAGAAGATGACTATGATCTGACTATTTTTGATAAAGTTTGGGAGTTGGAAAATGGTAAGGATAGGGTTAGTCATAAGGATTTGAAAAGAGAACTTGGCCTATGAAGTATCGGGTTGAATATACCACATATGCTGTAAGGCAAATAAAAAAACTTGATAAGGGTATTTTATCGTTCATCATTTCCTATATTGATAACAAGCTTGTGGGGTGTGAGAATCCAAGGCTGTATGGTAAGGCCATTCGAGGGAGCTTGAATGACAAGTGGAGATACAGGATTGGTGATTATAGGATATTAGCAAAGATTGATGATGGGCTGGTAACTATTACAGTTGTTGAAGTTGGTCATAGAAGTGATATTTATGATTAAAAACTAGTATATATAATTTGCATAATTGTATAAATATGTTATTATTTACATGTATAAAATTTATTTTAAGGTGAATATTTTGAGAATATATAAAAGTGCTAAGGGTTTTACTTTAATAGAGGTAATTGTAATAATAGCTTTATTAGCTATTATGTTGGTTGTTGCTATACCATCTTATTTAGGCTTTTTAGATAGTGCTAAAGCAACAGCTGATCAAGCAACTGTAAGAATGCTTAATAACAAGACTGAGATTTTTAAAATTAATAATTCAGACAATGGTTCATTTAATAATATTAATAATAGCGATGATGAATTAATGAATCTTTTAGTTAATGAATTATATATTGACGAAGTACCAGTTCCACAAAGTAAAGATGTGAAGTTTTCTTGGAGCTTTGAGCAACAAACTTGGTTTGTTTCAGATGCTGGTAGTTCTTATATAATTACTGTTGACGATGGTCTGTCAATTTCTATTGGAGGAAGGCTAAGTGGAAGTTACAATGGTAATGCAAAAGATATTTTAATACCCTCTTCTCTGTCGGGTATAGTAATACGTGATATATATCAAGATGCCTTTAGAAACAAGGGGTTAATAAAAGTTGATTTTGATGAAGATTGTAATATTAAACAGATTCATGCTCGTGCATTCCTCGATAATAATTTAACAAAGGTAGAATTTCCAAATAGTCTTGAAAAAATAGATTTGTGGTCATTTAGAAATAATTCCTTAACAGAATTGAATTTACCGACTAACTTAATTTCTATTGAACAATTTGCTTTTAGTGGAAATAATATTCAAAAAATATCAATAGGCTCGAAAGTAACCATGATTCAAAATCAAGCTTTGGGCTCATTTACTGATCAATTTAAAGTGGCATATTTGGCAGGTGGTACTGGAACCTATGTTTTAATTGATGGTGTATGGATAAAAGATTAATAACCACTTGTAATTAATATCACAAGTGTGTTATAATTAAAAAGGAATTATCTAAGAATTAAATATAAGAAGATATTGAAAACAGGAGTAATGAGGGCGTTCAATCCCTCATTTTTTTTATGAAATTTTCTAGGTTTCCAATATTAAAATATTTATGAAAGAGGTAATTATGTTTAAAACAAAAATGATTTTACGCTATGTAATATTTCTTGCTGGCCTTTTATTAATAGGTCTAGGAATAGCCCTAAGCACCAAGATGGGACTTGGTACCACTCCAATATCAGTAATACCATTGGTATTATCAGGAAGTTTTCCAATCTCATTTGGCATGGTAGCTAATATATTGAATCTGACTTTCGTACTGATAGAGATCCTAGTACAAAGAAAGGGTTTCAATAAGGATATATTAATGCAAATATTAATAGTTCCATTCTTTGGTTATTTTATTGATTTCGGTTTTTCGGTATTTGCAAATCTAGTACCAGGTTCTATTGTTAGCCAATTGCTGCTACTGATAGTAGGTTGTCTATTGATGGCTTTAGGTATATATATGCAAATTATTGCTGATGTGATAATTAATCCTTGTGAAGGTTTAGTTATGGCTATTTCTGAAAGATTTAAAACTAAATTTGGAAATGTGAAGATTATGATGGATGTATCTATTATGTTAGTTGGTGTTACTTTATCTTTACTAGTGTTTGGTGAAGTACGTGGAGTTGGTATAGCAACAGTTGTTGTAGCTGTATCAACAGGCTATTTTATTAAAGTCTTTAAAAAGATATTTGATAACTTTTCTCCTAATTGGTTATTTGAATAAAAAAAGTGTAACAAAAGAACACAACCATCTGTCTGATATGCTCCCCTATAGGTAGACAGATTAAATAAAAAAAATCTGCTACTGAAAGGGGGGCATTTTAATGTCCAAAAGAGTTAAGTATACCAAAGAGGAAAAATTTCAAATTATCAAAGAGTATCAGGATGGATTAGGAACACTCAGCGAGATATCTAAAAAATATAAAATAAATCAAAGTACATTTTTAGTGTGGATATATAAGTTTGAGAGATATGGTGCTGAAGGATTGATTGAGTCTTCAACCTGGAAAAAATACTCACGTGAATTAAAGGTAAATGCTATACAAGATTACATTACAGGAGAACTTCAATTAGCAGAAGTAATTAGAAAATATGAAATATCTGATCATAGTGTTTTTCTTAAATGGTTAAAGAAGTATACTAGTCATAGTGAAGTTAAAGCAACTGGGAAAGGAATGAGCCAATCTATGACTAAGGGAAGAACAACTACTTTGAAAGAAAAAATAGAAATCGTATTGTCTTGTATTGCAAATGGACTGGACTATCAAAGTACTGCAGATGTATATAAGGTTTCTTATCAGCAAGTATATCAGTGGGTGAAAAAATATGAGTCTGGAGGCGAAGATGCCTTAAAAGACCGACGGGGAAGAAAAAAAGATGAAAACGAGTTAACGCAAGAGGATAAAGTTCAGCTTGAAATGAAGATAATTAAGTCAGAAAATGAGAGACTAAGAGCCGAGAATGCCTTCTTAAAAAAGTTGGAAGAACTAGAAAGGAGGCGATCTTAAGTAGTATTAGACAGGAAAACAAGTATATAGCAATCAAACAATTACTTGATGAGCAACAGTTATCAATAGTCCTACTATGTGATATTGCTGGTGTTTCTCGCTCTGCATATTACAAGTGGGTGAATAGAAAAGAAACTAAAATCGAAACTGAAAATAAGATGTTAATCAGTGAAATAATCAACCTTTATGAAAAGGTTGACGGAATATATGGTTACAGAAGGGTAAAGATAAACTTAAGCAAAAAATTTGGTAAGAAGTTTAATCATAAACGTATATATCGACTTATGAAGATTGTAGGGCTCAAGTCGGTAATTCGGAGGAAAAAGAAACACTATGTAAAGTCTACCCCGCAGCACATCGCAGAGAATATATTAAATCGTGATTTTAAAGCTCAAAGCCCTAATCAGAAGTGGCTAACTGATGTGACTGAATTCAAGTATGGTAGTAATCAAAAGGCTTATCTAAGTGCTATTTTAGACCTGTATGATAAGTCTATCATTTCATATGTTTTAGGACACTCCAACAACAATCAACTCGTATTTAAAACACTAGATAAGGCTTTGGAATTTTCACCTGGGGCAAGACCGCTATTTCATAGTGATCGAGGATTTCAGTATACATCTAAGCAATTTAAAAATAAGTTAGATGCTGCTAAAATAACTCAGAGTATGTCTAGGGTTGGAAAATGTATCGATAATGGTCCAATGGAAGGATTCTTTGGAATAATAAAATGCGAAAAGTATTATTTGAATAGCTATAAAACCTTTGATGAATTAAAAGATGCAATTAAAGAGTACATGGATTTCTATAACTATGAGAGAATACAAGAAAAACTAAACGACCAGAGCCCAATGGAATATCGGAGTCTAGTCGCTTAGTTATGTTTTATTATTTCCACTGTCTACTTGACAGGGAGCAGTTCAGTCCACAGATGGTTGTGTTCTTTTTTATTTTGGTTTTTGTTTTTATATTATTCCCTTTTTACTTAGGGTATACTCTTTTAGCTAGTTCTAATGAAATTTCTTGAGCATCTCTACAGAAGGCTCTTTCATCAATGCCGACAATCTTACCATCTTCTAGCACTATGTTTCCATCAACAAGAACTGTTTCTACATTTCTTTCTGATGATGAATATACAAGTGTTGAAATTGGATTGTGCATAGGTGTAGATTTAGAAGCTAGGTTAGGATTAAAAATAACTAGGTCTGCTTTCTTACCAATCTCTATAGACCCAATTTCCTTATCCATACCTAAGGCTTTTGCTCCATCAATAGTAGCCATCTCCAGTACTTTTTGAGCAGATAGTATTTTTGGATCTCTAGAACTTACTTTATGAAGCAAGGCTGTTGTTTTCATTGATTCAATCATATCTTGAGAATTATTGCTGGCAGCACCATCAAGTCCGATACTTACAGTAATACCTTCATTGATCATTTGTGGTACTGGTGCAACACCAGATGCTAGATACATATTGCAAACAGGATTATGTGATATTTTCATATCATATTTCTTGAACATTGCAATATCCTTATCATTAATAGCAACACAATGTACACACAATACATTTGGTCCAACAATACCTAACACTTCAAGTAACTCTGTATCATCATATCCATGTATTTCTTTGGTGAATCTTCTTGGAGCTTCAGTTTCAGAAATATGGATAGTATAGCCAGTATTGAATTCCTTGGCAAGTTCCCAAGTCTTTAAAAGCATTTCTTTGGTATTTGCCCATGGGTTGGAAGGCGCAAGCCAAATTTTGATTCTTCCGTTATTTGTATCTTTAGTTTTTGCTACAAGTTCTCTAAAGTCTTTTTCGACTTCCTCTGGTGTTTCAAATAGAGCTTTTTGTGCTCCATGTGATTCTCCGCTGTTTAAAAAACCTCTGGCATATATACCTCTGACTTTAAGGTCGTTCATAGCCTTAATTACGGCATCAGAGAGGTTTTTAACTGGGTGTGCATACATATAGTCCAAAGACGTTGTTATGCCGCTGTGTAGGCTTTCCATTAATCCTAGCATAGCTCCCTTATAGGCAAGCTCTTCAGTGAGATTAGTTGATAATGGGTAAGCGACTTTTTTAAGCCAATCTGCTATTACCATATCATCACCTAAACCTTTAAATAAAGTTTGGAAAAGATGGTTGTGTGTATTGACGAATCCAGGGAAGACGACTTTCTCGCTGGCGTCAATTAATTTTTTAACTTCCGGGTATTTTAATGAAAGTTCTTTGCTGTCGCCTATATCTATAATTCTATCTCCATCGATTGCGATAGAGCTGTTTTTTAGAATTTCCCCTTTATTGACAGTTACAATTGTGGCGTTTTGAATTAGTACATCAATCATTTTAGTATCACTCCTTTAATATTATTGAATCGAATGTTTTCTTGTTACAAGCTTTTCAAACTATTTAATGAAGTTCTTAGTTTTTGTAGAGAATTATTCAACTTCCTAAATTTTATCATTAAGTGATTAAATAGACAATGAAAAAGGATTAAGTATAACTTATTATGTATCATTATTTTGACAAAGTAGCAATCATACCGTATAATAATACGTGGATATTGAAAAATAACCATACTAGTTGCTTGAAGTAAACAGATTGAGTAAGAGGTTTGCGAGTTCTTTTACGTGTTCTATTAAAGAATGTGGATTGGAATAAGTCTACCATGTAAATTCAGAAATTTCTGCTGAAAAATGGACTATAGAACTGGGGTTTGATTAGGATCGCAAGGTGATAATCTATACTATACAATAGTTATGGTATAAAGTGAACTGTTAAGTCAGGTAAGCTTAAACACTCTAACTCTATTTAAGAGTTAGAGTGTTTTTTTTATATTTAAGGAGGCAAAAATGGATGAATTAATATTAATAACCAAGGGAAAAATCAATAAGGAGCGGTTATCAGATGACCAAGAAAAAAAGTGGCAGGATTGGAAATGGCAAACTAAGAATTCGGTAAAAACTGTTGAACAAGTTGAAGAAATTTTGGGAATAAGCATTGATGAAAATGAAAAAGAAAGAATCAAGTATACTATAGATCAATTTCCAATGTCGATTACTCCATATTATATATCCTTGATTAATAAAAAGGACTATAAAAATGACCCGGTTTTCAAACAAGCTTTTGCTAATGTAAGAGAGTTGGAAATTGCAGATTATGATATGAAGGATCCTTTAGCTGAAGATAAAGATAGTCCAGTTGATGGTATAACTCACCGTTATCCAGATAGGGTATTGTTTCATGTTAGTAACGTTTGTGCAATGTATTGTCGTCATTGTACTAGGAAAAGAAAAGTAGGGGATAAGGACTATATTCCATCTAAGGAACAAATGCTAAAAGGCATTGAATATATTAAAAACACACCTGAGGTAAGAGATGTGCTACTATCTGGAGGCGATCCGTTTTTATTGAATGATGAATTAATTGACTGGTTACTAGGAGAAATAGAAAAGATAAAACATGTTGAAATTATTAGAATTGGTACTAGAACGCCCGTTGTGCTTCCTTCTAGGATTACAGATAATTTGGTAGATATATTAAGGAAGCATGGTATTATATGGATAAATACCCACTTCAACCACCCGAGGGAAATAACTGCAGATTCTAAGAAAGCTTTAGAAAAACTGGCGTTAGCTGGTATACCTTTAGGTAATCAATCTGTACTGTTGGCTGGTGTTAATGATTGTCCTTTAATAATGAGAAGGCTTGTGCATCAACTCACTGCAAATAGAGTAAGACCTTACTATATTTATCAATGTGATTTATCAGAAGGATTAGAACATTTTAGAACATCTGTTGGCAAGGGTATTGAAATCATGGAAAGCCTAAGAGGCCATACGAGTGGATTTGCTGTTCCTACTTATGTTATAGATGCACCAGGTGGTGGAGGTAAAATCCCAGTAATGCCTAACTATCTTATTTCCTGGTCTGATAACAAGGTGATACTACGAAATTATGAAGGGGTAATAACTACCTATCATGAACCTGATAACTACATAAGTCATAATTGTGATTTACATTGTGATGATTGTAGTTTGCAAAATGTCCTAAAGATAGATGATGAAGAATCTAAAGCAACCGGGGTAGCTAAACTATTAGCCAACTTTGATGAAATGATAACACTAACACCTAGTGAGGAGGAGTAGAATGAGATTTGATAAAATTGATAATATCGAGAGTACATCCATTCAACATGGTAAGTTAAGTGACAGAGTCTATATAATGTCACTTGATTCTAAAAATACTAGTACCATAATCACAATTGTTGAAAATCTGGCAAAATCAAACGAATATACAAAGATAATAGCCAAGGTTCCAGAACGAAGTGTAAAGGAATTTATTGCTAATGAATATGTGGAAGAAGCTAAGGTTCCTGATATGTTTTTTGGTGTTGAAACCGGATATTTTATGTGCAAATATTTTGATGAGGCAAGAATGATTGACAAGAATAAGGATTTTATCGATGAAGTGCTTGTTGAATCATTAAACGTTAAAAGAAAAAGCAAAAAGCAAAAAAGAGAAGTTAAGAGCAGAAAAATAGAAAAGATGACTAGTGAAGATATTAAGGATATGACCGAATTGTATAGTCAGGTTTTTGCAACATATCCCTTTCCGATTACTGATCAAGAATATATTGCTATGACCATGCATGAACAGATTCAATATTATGGAATTAGGATTAGGGGGGAGTTGGTTGCTCTAGCTTCCGCAGAATGTGATTATGATAATAATTATGCAGAGTTAACTGATTTTGCAGTTTCTGAAGATTATCGTCAACAAGGTTTGGCTAGACAACTATTGGAAGCTATGGAAAAAGATCTTAAAGATAAGGATATACTTACCTATTTTACAATTGCTAGAGCTTTATCTCCTGGAATGAATAAAACTTTTAGTGGACTTGGCTATACTTATGCAGGGACCTTGGTAAATAATACAAATATATCCGGGAATATTGAGAGTATGAATGTCTGGTACAAGTTAGTTAATCAAAAATTTTAGCTGCAGGTGGTTATGAATATTGACAATGGATATTATTATTTATAAACTGGAGTTAAATAATAATTAAGGAAATGGTGAATATTATGGTTAGAATTAATAAAAAGAGTAAAAATTCTGTATTTTTTTTATTCTGTCTGGTTATCTTATCAATTTTGACAATATTTACACTTAGTGCCTGTAGTGATAAGGATTCTTTGAACAAAGATGGAAATGACGGGAAAGGCAAAGTTGAAATTAAGTTGCTATCAGGATTTCCTAAAGATTTTATGCCTCTCCATGAGGCATTAAGAGTAAATAATTGTGAATATGAAGTCAAGGAAGAGGCCAACTGGGTATTTGGCAAGGACATGTATATCTTAGAATTTGAATCTAAGGCTACTAAAGATGAGTTGGCGGTTTATTATAAGGATTTATTAGATTCTGTAGATGAGGAAGCAAGTTTCGATGATTTTAGTTTCGAAGGTCTAATAGGGGAACAAAGAGTAAGTGTCAATATTACAGATGAGGGTCTATTGGATGCTCTGGGGACTACTGTTAGGATTAGCTTTGGTGTTCCAAAGTCAGAATATTCAAATGAGAATAAGTATTTTAATGATTATCCAAATAATCTAATAGAACAAGCATTTGTTAATACTGCTGTCAGGTATAAGTATCTGGAAAATTATTACTATGATTTAAAGCAGTATAGTGTTGCTTATCAAACTATTGAAAAACCAGAAGTAGTTGTAGATTATTATAATGGAAAATATGGAGACAAGGAAAAATTCAAAGCAGTAAAGGATCAATATGGGACAACTTTTACTTGGATTGATGGTGATTACAAATGCTATGTAAGATATACCGACAGTGAAAAGACAGACATGTTGCTATTATCAATACAAGAATCCTTTTAATAATATAAATAAAATATGATGAAAGTAGGGACTCGATCATTTAATATGATTGAGTCCCTTTTGTGTAATTATATTTCTTACTTTCATATCGTGTTTTTGGGTTGGTATATGATCAATTAATTGAAAAGAGAAGGTTATGGCAATCTGATTACAGTCGTCTCTTAATCTTCCTAAAAAGTAGTCATAATAGCCTGACCCGTAACCAAGTCTATTCCCCTGTCGGTCAAAGGCAAGTCCTGGGATTATTATTAAGTCTATTGTTTTTGGATCCTTGATACGTATTGCTGAGGCTATTGGTTCTAGGATCCCCATAGTACCGGGGGCTAGGTCTTCATTATAATCTATTAGTTGTGATGCTTCCATATAGGTGGAAGCATCTGTGTTTCTCATAATTATTGGTATGAGGATTGTTTTTCCTTGTTCAAAACATTCATCGATTATTAGTTTTGTATCAACTTCAGACCCAAAGGAAAGATAACACATAACTGTTTTTGCGGTCTTAAAGGCATCTGTGTCTATAAGTGTTTTAGTAATTTGTTTACTTGATGATGAAATATAATCAGCTGTTAGTTGATTATTTTTATCTTTTATTAATTTTCTGATTGATTTTTTTTGTTCTGGGATAGTTTTCATAGTTAGTTCAGACTTCTTTCATATGTTAGTTTTTGCTCTTAAGTGTTGTTGTTTGAATCAATGGTATCAAAAAGGTAACTGAAATTCAAATATATATTAAGTATACCTGCTAAATGATTTCCCCTTTTTTATTGACGATATTCTAGAATTGATAAGTTTAAATTGTAGACAAAAAATGATTAATTGGTTGAAAAGGCTACCTAAGGGTGGTTTGAAGGTGCTATATCTAGTATCATTTAGATGTAGGTTTGAAGAATTAATGATATGGATAATATAAATGATTGAGATAAGTAGGAGTTAAATTAATTGATATTTTTAGATAGGATAAGGGAAGAACATAATATAATATTAAACCCACAACAAGAAAAAGCAGTATTTACAATAGAAGGTGCGAACCTTCTATTGGCCGTTCCTGGAAGTGGTAAGACAACTGTAATTATCTTAAGGATTGGTAATATGCTGTATAATCATGGTGTCAATCCAGAAGAAATTCTGGCCTTGACTTTTAGTGTGGCGGCGGCTAATGATATGAAGCAGAGATTTTTGAGTATCTTTGGCAAGAAATATATTAATAAATTGAATTTCAGGACAATTCATAGTTTTGCCTATCAGGTGATAAGGGACTATGAACAGCTGAAAAATACCAAAGCTTTTGATGTGTGCGAGAATAACAGCCATATTATCAAGCAGATTTATCTGGAGCTTAATAATGAATATATTGGGGAAGATACATTAAGAGAGATAACCAGGAAAATAACCTACTGTAAGAACATGATGCTTAAGAAAAATGAGATTGATAGTCTTAGTATAGCCGGTTGTGACTTTGGGGAAATATATATGGCCTATGAGTCCTATAAGATTAATAACAGGCTTATGGATTATGATGATATGCTGACTTATTCATATCATATATTAAGGCAGAATAAGTCAATTCTGGATAATTTAAAGAATAGGTTCAAGTATTTTAATATTGATGAGGCTCAGGATATTTCTGTGGTGCAGCATGAAATTATCAGGTTACTGGTGGGTGATGACGGAAATATTTTTATGGTGGGGGATGAGGATCAGAGTATTTATGGTTTTAGAGGTGCAAATCCTAAGATGTTGCTTGATTTCGAAAAGACCTATAAGAATTCCAAGGTGCTTTTGATGCAACAAAATTATCGCTCAACTAAGAGTATTGTAGTGGCTGCTGACAGGTTTATTAAACAGAATAAAAGTCGTTATGATAAGAGTATGTTCTGTGTAAATGAAGAGGGGACTAAAGTCCAACGAAGGAATCTGGTTGATTTGAAAGATCAGTATGAGTATATTGTGGAATTAATCAAGATGGAAAAGAAGGGATTTGAGAATAATAGTATTGGCATTCTGTTTAGGAATAATGAGTCTGTTATCCCCATAGTAGATGTTTTGTTGAAAGAAAATATTTCTTTTTCGGTCAGGGAGAACAAATCGGGGTTTTTTAGTCATTTTATTTTGGAGGATATTAAAGCTTATTTAAGTTTTGCCAGGGATTTTGGGGATATTGATGCTTTTGAGAAAATTTATTTTAAGTTGGACTGCTATATTAGCAAGCAGATGTTTGATTATGTTAAGGATAATTATAGGGGGAATGTTTTTAATACTTTGTTGGATTTTCCTGGACTATATGATAGTAATATTAAAATGATACTACAGCGTAGGGAGGATTTTGAGAAGTTGAGGTCCTTAAATGCTGTTGAGGTTATTGGTTTTATTGAGTGGGATATGGGTTATGTTGAGAGTATAAATGGTTTGGCTGGCAGGGGTTTTGTTAAGGAGGCCTTGTTGCAGAAGTTAAGTGTGTTGCGGAGTATCGGGGCTTCTCTTGGTGAGGGTTGTGTTCCTGAGGATATTTTCAGTAGGTTGGATGTGATTGAGGAGGTTATGGGTTGTTCCAGGTCTACTGATAATCGGGTAACTTTGTCTACTGTGCATTCTAGTAAGGGTCTTGAGTTTGATAGGGTTGTTCTGGTTGATTTACTTGAGGGGCAGTTTCCAAGTGGAGAGAGTGTGAGGTTGAGGGATGAGGGTGATTTGTCTCTTTTTGAGGAGGAGGTTAGGTTGTTTTATGTTGCTGTTACTAGGGCGAGGCAGGATTTGTTGCTTCTTTGTTCTAATGTTTTTAATAGCAGGTTGGTTAGGGTTTCTAGATTTGTTGGTGAGTTATTAGTTGAATCTGTAGGAGTTGCTGGTTCTGTTGTCAATAATGATATGTCTGAGATTATGAGTGGTTTTGTTGCTGGTGTCGGGGTTGTTCATAATAGGTTTGGTGTGGGTGTTGTTTTGGAGATGGTTGGTGATTTAGTGGTTGTTGAGTTTAATAGTGAAGGTGTTAAGAGGTTGTTGTTAGATGATTGTGTTAGGAACGGGTATCTTGAAGTAAATGGGGTAAATTAAAGCAATTAAAATAAGTTGCAAATATAAAATGCAATTAAAATAAGTTGCTATATTTATATATTTTGATATAATTACCATATAGGTAAGGCAGGTGAGAACTATGAACTACACAACATTGATGATAGACATTATAGAATCAAAAAAAATAAACAAAAAAAATAGAGAAGAACTACAGATATTCATAAAAAAAACATTGTCTGTTCTAAACCAGATCTTTGAACCAGCACTTGAATTTGAAGTGATCTTTAGTGCTGGAGACGAATTTCAAGGGCTCTTCAAAAATCCACAAGCTGCTATTCTCTACTATAGATTACTAAGCACAATACTTGCACCACTACAAATTAGATGTGGAATAGGATATGGAGAGTGGGACATAAGGATAAAAGACGGTACATCATCAGAACAAGATGGACCAACCTACCACTATGCAAGACGAGCAATGCAGCTGACCCAGGAAAAGAACGACTACACCATACTATTCAATTCAAATAACAAAAATGATAAATATCTGAATACATTATTAAATATAAGAAACCTGCTAATACAACAACAAAGTAAGACACAAACAACTATCCAACTACTATATGAACTAATAGTTCCATTAATTGATGAACAATCAATTGATTACGATAAAATTAAAAATATCTATAAGCTATTTGAAGACAGGAATAAATTAACAGGAAATGAGACAACTGTTATTAAAAAATATAATAATCAGGAGAAGTTTCCAATCTATATAGACGAAAATCTTAATATGGCTGAGGATATGATAATAGAAACATTCAAAGTTAAAGGGCTTTCAACACTAATCGCTTCAATAACAAATACAACTAGACAAAATATAGAAAATATTATTAAAAAAGCTAATATTATATATATAAGAAACATTGATTTAACAATATTGCTATATATTAAAGAAAAATACAGAGGTGAATAATGGAACTAACACTATTACTAATTGCCCATATACTAGGTGATTTTATCTTTCAAACTAGTGAATTAGCCAAAAAGAAGACTAAAAGTCTTAAATATTTTATAATACATTGTCTGATTTATTCATTGATGATATTTTTAGCTTTAATATGGTTTGCTCCAGTGGATAGGGTTATTTTAATTTGGCTATCAGTAGTAATATTACATGGGTCTATTGATCTGGTACATATAATGATTAAAAAGAAGATAGCTGAAATGAATAAATTAAAGAAAAATAAGGAATTTACAGCTTTTTTAATTGATCAGTTAATACATATTCTGGTTTTATATATAGGGAGTTCATTTATCCATGGTTTAAATGAGGTTGGGACAAGAATTATTGAGTATATAATTCAAAATACCGGGATAATACAATTCGAGAATATACTGATAATTGTTTTACTATATTTAATATGCACAACACCTTCATCAGTTGTAATAAGATATATATTTAAAATCTTTTCCTTGCAAGAAAAAGATTTTATGAACGAGACAAATATTAATGAGGACAAAGAGAAGTATATAAGAAGTGGATATTTAATTGGAGTACTTGAAAGAATAATAATGCTGACCCTAGGATTAAGTGGTCAAATAGGAGCTATAGGCTTTGTTTTGGCAGCCAAGAGCTTAGCCAGATTTAAACAACTTGATGACAGGAACTTTGCAGAGAAATATTTAGTTGGAACTCTATTAAGTGTTGTTATTGCCTTAGTCTCAATCATAATAGGGCTAAAATTCATTTGACAAGGATGGGGTGTCAAATCTTAGGCGCAGCTGTTCTATTTTTTTAAAAAGATATTTTACCTGCATAATTTAGCTTTAGAGATGATGATATAAGTTTGTAAGGAAATGATGGATGTGATATCATTTGATTAAGAAACCTAGGTTTTTACTATGAAAACTAATAGTGAAAACATGGAACATCAGCCTTAATATATCACGTGCTTAAAGGTACAGGAGAATTGCTGGTAAACGAAAAGATCATTAAACTACAAGATGGTTCCATTGGACTAGTAGCAGGTGAGGATGATTTCAGCATACCAAAGATTGAAGAAGACATGAGTATGTATGTAACAATAAGCCCAAGACCGGAAGATGACAGATATGCTAAAGGTATAGAATAAAGTAAATAAATTGAATAAAAAACAGGCATGAATAATGATGCATCCCTTGTCAAGTAGACAAGAAAAATAGTTAAAATTAAAGTGTTAAGATAACCAGAATTCGTATGATTTCTGGTTATCTTTTTTACATTGCTTTTTGAATTGCCTTTTGCTTCTTTTGTTCTAAATCAGCCCAG
>JBGSJN010000103.1:0-13211 GCA_041741995.1 Bacillota bacterium | reverse complement strand
GGCTTGTCATCTGTTCTGATAAATCAAATCAAAGAAAATTTGATGAAAAAGACTATCTATAAAATTGGAGCTCTATTATCTAAAGGTGCCTTTAGAGAAATTAAGTCTCAGTTGGACTATACTGAATATGGTGGAGCACCTTTATTAGGGCTTAAAGGAATATCCATGATTAGTCATGGTAGTTCTGATGCCAAGACGATGATGAATGCTGTCTTTGCTGCTAAAAAGGCTGTAGAGAGTGGTTTTAATCAAGAAATGATTAAATATTTCGAGGGAGAATAAGAATTTTGGAAACAACTTTAGAATGTCAGAAATCACTTATGGATTTTGGTATTGAAATAAATAATATAAATATGTTAGAAACTGCTTTAACACATCCAACGTATTCATATGAAAATGGACTTGCAGATAATAATCAGAGATTGGAATTTCTAGGGGATACAGTTTTATCTCTTATAATTGTTGAATATCTCTATACTGTATATCCGAACAAACAAGAGGGTGAATTATCAAAGATTAAAAGTGTTGTAGTTTCTGGTGAAACACTTGCCCAAGGTGCCAGGAAATTTAAACTTTATGATTATTTATTAATTGGTAAAGGTGAAGAAAAAGTCGGAGGCAGATATAGAGATTCTGTCCTGGCTGATGCTTTTGAAGCACTTTTGGCAGCTATTTATCTAGATTTGGGATTTTTGAAGGTAAAGGAATTTGTCTTTCAGATATTAGACGATATCATTGAAGAAATAGTTACTAAGGGAGTTAGAGACTACAAGACCATCTTGCAGGAGTTGCTTCAAAAGGACTATAAAAGAAGTGTTGAATATAAAGTCCTGGCTGAAAAAGGCCCTGATCATGACAAGGTGTTTACGGTTGGTTTAATTTGGGAAGATCAAGTTATTGCCATAGGGCTTGGGAAAAGTAAGAAAGAGGCAGAACGACAAGGTGCTAAAATAGCTATTGAATATTTCTTGAATAAAGGTTAGGAGAATAGAGTGTTTTTAAAAAGTTTTGATTTACATGGATTCAAGTCTTTTAAAGATAGAACAAAGCTTGAATTCAGTGATGGTATAACGACTATAGTAGGTCCTAATGGTAGTGGGAAAAGCAATATAGCAGATGCTTTTCGCTGGGTTTTAGGTGAGCAAAAAATTAAAGCGCTTCGAGGAACAAAAGGTGAAGACGTAATATTTGGAGGAACCAAGGTGCATAAGGCACTTGGTGTTGCTTCAGTTTACATGAATATAGACAATCATGATGGACTGCTTAATATCCCTTATGAAGAAGTTAAGATTGGCAGGAAGATTTATAGATCAGGGGAAAGTGAATATACAATTAACGGTAATAGCTGCAGGTTGAAAGACATACATGAACTCTTCAATGATACTGGACTGGGCAAGGATTCGTTTTCTATTATAGGACAAGGTGAAATAGAAAAAATACTAAATGCCAAGCCTGAAGATAGAAGAGGCATAATCGAAGAATTAGCAGGGATTGTAAAATACAGAAACCGTAAAGAAGAATCATTAAGAAAAATTGAGCACTCTGAAGTTAATTTAAGAAGAATCTTGGATATTATTGAAGAATTGGACAAAAATTATGACTCTTTGGCAGATTCAGCAAAAAAAGCAAAGTACTATCTTGAAATAAAAGAAAAAGCTGATGAATTAGAATTAAATCTGATTCTAAATGACATCTATGATGGTGATTTGGAACTAGGTGAGTTAAATACTGAATTAGCTAAAGTTAAAGACAAAATATCCAAAGAAGAAACTGAATTAAGAAGTATGGAAGCCAGTTTTGAAAAAAATAATATGGCTTTAATGAGTATTGAAGAAAATTTGAAATTCAATCGTAACAAGCTTTTGGAACTAAAGGATTCTGTAAATAATCTAAATACAGAAATTATAACAATTGATAATAATATAATGAACAATGAAGATAGAATAAAAGAACTTGAAGAAGAAATTAAAGAAATTGAAAATAAAAGTTTGAATCTTGAAGCGATATACAGTGAAAAAATTGAAAAAAAAGCCCAGTGGACAGAGTTGAAGATTGAAAAAACCCAATTTATTAAAGAACTTGAATCGAAAATGCAAGAGATTACCAAAGAAAAGAACAACTTACTAGAAGTTGGTGAAGATATTAGATATTCCTTGATTGATATATTTCAAGAAATTGCAGTTCTTCATAATGAAATAAAATCGGTAAGTGATGAAGAAAAAGCATTGTTAAATAAGGAAAGAGACAGTATTAATGAAAGAAATGCTCTAGAATTATATAAGAAAGATCTAACTGATAATTTAAGTCTAAAAATCGAAAATCTGACAAATCTAGAAAAAAACAACTTGGAATTTTCTGAAGAAATAAGGAAACTAGAAAAAGAAAAAATAGATTTCATCAATCATAAGGAAATTTTAAATAAGGATCGTAATGAATTTAGTGAAAAATATCAACAATCAAACTCTAAATTCAGAGCCTTGTCTGATATTCAAAGGGACTATCAAGGTTATTATGCCGGGGTGAAAAGTATACTATTACAACGGGATAATAGTGGCTTAAAAGGTGTATGTGGTGTAGTAGGAGAATTAATAAAAGTAGAACTTAAGTTTGAAAAAGCCATAGAGACTGCATTAGGTGGTTCATTACAAGATATTATTGTTGATAATGTACATGCAGCTAAAAATGCAATTGAGTTTCTAAAAAGAGAAGAAAAAGGTAGAGCTACTTTCCTGCCTTTAGATGTGGTTAAACCAAGACAACTAAATAATGAATTTAAAAGGTTACTGAATGAACCTGGAGTCTATGGGGTCGGCAGCAGTCTTGTGAAGATTGATAAAAAATATGATGTTGCCTTGCAAAATCTTTTAGGCAATACTTTAATAGTTGAAAATATTGATGTTGGTATTAAAGTTTCTAAAGCCTCAAATCAATCTATAAAAATTGTAACCTTGACTGGCGAACAATTTATGCCAGGTGGTGCCATGGCTGGTGGACATTCAGGAAAATCCAATAGTGTCTTATCTAGAAATAGGCTAGTTGAAGAATTAAGCCTAGAAGTTGGGACTTTAAAAAGAAAGTTAGATAAAATATTAGCTGATATTGAAGTGATAAATCAACAACTATATCCTCTTGAGGGCAAGATTAATGCCAAGAATATCAAGGCAAAGGAACTAAATGATAATATTGTAAGTCTGAAGCATGAAATTGATTTGCGTAGCCAGGAAATTAATAATATAACAGAAAAAATTGACTTAATGGCCTATAATGTAGAAAATATTACTGATGAAATGGCCGGTCTTAACAAGGAACGAATTCTACTTAATAAAAAACTTGAAGAGAAAGAATCAGAAAAAGAAGGCAAAGAAAAATCTAAATCAGGAAAGGAACAAGAAGTTAAAGCATTAGATCAGGCCATAGAAAACATTAACGATGAAATTATGGAAGAAAAGCTTGCTTTAAATACCTTAATTGAAAAAGAAAAGGCCTTCAATGAATCTCTTGAAGCCTATTATAACGAACAAAAGGATATACAATCTCTTGCTATCAAAAAAACAGTGATCTTAAATGAATGTAAGAGCTTAATAGAAAACTTGAAAGTCAAAAAAGAGGAATTTTCAGGCTCATCTGAATTAAGACAAGAAGAGTACTTAAATTTACAAAATCTTCTAAATCAAGGAGACTCGTCAAAAGATGAACTGGTTGCAGCAAATATGGAGTTAGATAGGATTATTAAGGAAAATAGTAAATCGTTAAAATATATTGAAGAAAGACTACATGAACTTGACATAAAAATCGCGAAGCTTGAAACAGATAAGGGTAATAAAATTACTATTCTGCAAGAAAAATTCCAGCTGATGCCTTATGAAGCTATGGACAAAAGGCAACCTATAGAAGATAAAAAAATCTGTATCAGAGATTTAAGAAGCTATCAACAAAAAATCAATAGCCTTGGGCTGGTAAACCTTGGTGCAATTGAAGAATTTGATAGGGTATGTGAAAGATTGACTTTCTTGAAGGATCAAGAAGGAGATTTGAGAAAGACTATAGATAGTCTAATAGAAATTATCAATGATATAGATAAGATAATGACAATTAGATTTACAGAGTCCTTTGAATTATTAAATAGTACCTTTAGTGAAACCTATAGTGCCTTATTTAATGGTGGAGAAGCATATATCGAATTAACTGATAAAAATGATGTCTTAAACTCCGGTATAGAGATATACTCTAAACCACCTGGAAAAACACCGAAAAGCATGTCGATGTTATCAGGTGGAGAAAGAGCACTAACAGCGTTAGCACTATTGTTTTCATTATTAAAAATAAAACCAAGTCCGTTGTGTATAATCGATGAGGCTGATGCATCACTTGATGAAAGAAATGTGGCCAACTTTGCTAATTATTTAAAAAATTATTCTAATAATACACAATTCGTAGTTATATCCCACAGACAAGGAACTATAGAAGAATCTGATAATTTATATGGAGTAACTATGAATAAAAGTGGAATTTCAAAAATTATTTCTGTAAGTTTAGAAAAACATAGGAGGGAAAAAAATGCTTAATAAGTGGTTAAACGGATTAAAGAAAACACATGAAAATATTCTAGGTAGATTAAATGCCCTAGTAAAATTAGGACCAAGGATTAGCGATCTGTTTTATGAAAATCTTGAGGAAATATTAGTTACTTCAGACTTAGGTGTGAAAACTTCCATGGAACTTGTTGAACAAGTTAAAGAAGAAGTTAAGAAAAGAAAAATCAGTGATTCTAAGGATGCTATTAATATTTTAAGAGAACTAATTTTTGATATAGTTAAAAATAATAATCAAGAGTTAAATATTAGTAGTGATGGACTATCAATTTATCTTTTTATTGGTGTTAATGGTGTAGGTAAAACTACAACTATAGCCAAGGTAGGTAATTTACTAAGCAAAAGAGGCTTGAATGTTATGTTTGCTGCTGGTGATACCTTTAGAGCAGGTGCTATTGAACAATTAAAGGTTTGGGGTGAAAACCTTCAAATACCGGTTATAGCTCAAAAAGAAGGAAGTGATCCAGCTGCTGTAATTTATGACAGTATAGAGGCAGCCAAAGCTAGAGGTATGGATGTATTATTAATTGATACAGCTGGAAGACTGCATAATAAAAAGAAATTAATGGAAGAAATGAAAAAAATAGATAAAGTAATTCAAAGAGAAGATGGTAAGAAACCAGAAGAGATTTTCTTGGTAATAGACAGTGGTACAGGACAAAATGCCTTATCTTCAGCAGAAGAGTTTATCAAGAATGTGCCTGATATTTCAGGGTTGATTTTAACTAAGTTAGATGGTACTGCAAAAGGTGGTATGGCAATTCCCTTGATTAAGGAATTACAGGTGCCAGTTAAGTTTGTCTGCTTAGGTGAAAGTGTCAAGGATATTGAAGAATTCGTACCTGAAAAATTCATTGCAGGTATTTTGGGAGAGGAATAATATTTAATGGGTTATTTATTTAAAAATGTATCCCTGATAACTATGGATCCGATGAGAGCCGAAGTTGTAGAAGGGGACTTACTTATAGAAGGTTCAAAGATAACCGCTATAGGTAGTAATATGCCTAAAAGTGCTCATAAAGTTATTGAAGGTAAAAATCTCCTTGTGATGCCTGGTTTTATCAATACCCATACTCATGTTTCAATGTCACTCCTTAGAGGCTATGGAGACGATTTAGAGTTATTTGAATGGCTTAATAACAGGATATGGCCGGTTGAAGCAAAATTAACCAAAAATGATGTATATATTGGGGCTAAACTTGGAATTGCTGAAATGCTATTATCAGGAACTACAACTTTTTTAGATATGTACCAGGATATGGAAATGGTTGCTAAAGCAATTGTGGAAACTGGTATTAGAGGTCATATTAGTAGAGGTACTATTTATACAGGTAATGCAATGATGGATAAGGCAGCCTTGGTTCAACTTGAAAGTCTTATTGATAATTTTCATAATTATGATGATGAAAGAATTAAAGTACTGGCAGGACCACATGCTATCTATACAAATAGCAAGGAGTTCTTGGAAGCACAGCTGGAAATAGTAAAAAGAAGAAATATCGGATTACATATTCATGTTTCCGAAACTAAAAAAGAAAATGAAGATATATTTAAAACTCATGGTATGACTCCAATCGAATATTTAAATAATATAGGGCTCCTTGATGCGCCTTATGTAGTTTCAGCACATATGATTTATTTAAATGAAAAAGACCAGAATATAGTTAAAGAAAAGGGTGTAGGAATAGCCCATAATCCTAAGAGCAATCTAAAACTTGGCTCTGGTATGGCTAATATTCAACAATATCTAATGAAGGGGATTACAGTTGGTTTGGGTACTGATGGAGCTTCTTCAAATAATAATCTGGATATGTTAAGTGAAATGCAATATGCCACACTTATACAAAAAGGCCTGAACCTCGATGCTACTGCCTTGAATGCTTATGATACACTTAAAATGGCGACCTTAGAAGGTGCCAAGGTTTTAAATGTAAGTGATAGAGTTGGTATGTTAAAAGAGGGTTATGATGCTGACTTGATTATGTTTGATTTAAATCAACCCCACTATTATCCTATGGAAAATAGCCTGGTTTCTAAAATTGCCTATAGTGCCAAGTCATCGGATATTGTAATGACTATGGTAAAAGGACAGCCTTTGATGGTTAATAGAGAATTAAAGACTATAGATTTAGAAAAAACCTATCAGGAAGTTTCTGAAATAATTGGAAGGGTAAGCATGAAAAATGATTAAACAAATTTCTATGTTTCTAAAAAATCAACCTGGTGAACTTGCTAGAATAATGTCAGCCTTTGAGGATGAAAATATTAATATACTGGCAATGTGTATCACAGATACCAATGAAAATGGTATCTTTAGAGTTATTGTTGATAATTCAGTCAGGGCAGAATTAGCATTAAAGAAGATAAATGTTAACAATCATACTAGCAGAGTCCTTGTTGTGGAGATATTAGAGTTAAAAAAACTATTTATAGAGATGAATAGTAACAATTTAAATGTTGAATATATGTATAGTTTTAATAAGGAAAACTTGGTGATTAAGTTTGATGACTTGGAAAAGGGCTATAACATCTTAAAAAAACTAGGATATAAGTTATTGGAGGAAAACAATGAAGATAGAATGGAAAGGTAGAGAGGCTATTAATAATATAAAGCCATATTCTCCCGGCAAGGCAATTGATGAAGTGAAAAAAGAACTAGGACTAGAAAAAGTGTACAAGATGGCATCTAACGAAAATCCACTTGGACCATCACCTCTAGCCTTAGAAGCTATAAGAAATAATATGCAGGATATTCATATTTATCCTGATGGTAGTTCATTGCTTTTAAAAGAAGCATTAGCTAAGATAAATGATATTGGAGTCGAACAGATAATTGTTGGAAATGGGTCAGATGAAATCATTAAACTTCTGGGTGAGAGTTTTCTTGAAGATGGGGATACGATTATCATGGGTGACCCTTCTTTTTCCGAGTATGACTATATTGGTAATTTAATGGGAGCAAAAGTGAAGAAAGTTCCATTAATGGACTTTTCTTTTGACTTAGAATTAGTCCTCGATAATTTAGATGATTCTGTTAAGATTATTGCTTTATGTAATCCAAATAATCCAACAGGAACAGTTATAGGTAAAGATGCTCTAATAGATTTTATCGAAAGGGTTCCAGAAAATATTATAGTAGTATTAGATGAAGCCTATAAGGAATATGCCGGGCAGGATTTCTATAGTGGCTTGAATTTCATTAAAGAGGGAAAGAACAATGTACTTGTATTAAATACATTTTCCAAAATTTATGGACTAGCAGCTTTAAGAGTTGGTTATGGCATGGGTAGTGAATCTTTGATTAGCTGGATTTTAAGAGCTAAGGAACCATTTAATGTGAATGTACTGGCACAAGTAGGTGCGAGGGCAGCTTTAAGTGATATAGCGCATGTTAAAAGTTCGATTGAATTAAACGAAGCAGGTAAGGAATATCTATATGAAGAGTTTAAAAATAGAGGATATATAGCTAGTCCTAGTGGAGCAAACTTCATTTGGGTTGATATAAAAAGAGATAGTAAAAAAGTTTTTGAAGAATTATTGAAAAAAGGCATTGTAATTAGACCTGGGTATGTTTTTGGTGCTGATACACATATAAGAGTAACTATCGATAAACCAGAGGTAAATAGATATTTCATTGAAATGCTTGATTATGTAATGATAAATGATAAATAAATGGAGGCAAAATGGCAGTAGGAGTTTTTGATTCAGGAATAGGTGGCATGACAGTTGTCAGAGAAATCAGAAAAAGATTTCCTGATGAGAAAATAATATACTTTGGCGATACCAAAAGAGTTCCTTATGGTGAGAAATCTAAGGAAGAATTAATTAATTTATCAGAACAAATTGTTAAGTTTCTTATCAGCCAGGGAGCTAAGGTTATAGTTGATGCATGTAATACTACTTCAGCTTTAGCATTGCCACATTTAAAAACAATTTTTGATATACCCATAATTGGTGTATTAGAACCTGGTGCTGGAAGTGCAGTTGAGTCAGCTGTAAAGAAAATAGGGGTCATCGCAACTTCTGCAACTATAAATAGTAATTGTTATCAGGAGAGTATTTTAGCCAAGAATCACGAAATGGAAGTAACAGCTATATCCTGTCCTAAATTGGTTAACTTCATAGAAGATGGGGATTTGGATTCTGACTATTTAAAAAAGGTTCTTGTTAAATATTTGAATACAATATTTTTAAATAATTGTGATACCTTGGTTTTAGGCTGTACCCATTATCCATTTCTAATGGAAACTATAGAAAAAGTAATTGGTGATGAAATGAAATTAATAGATCCTGCTATTGCTACGGTAGATTTACTTGAACAATACCTTGATGGATCTCATAGTGAAGAGATATGTTATGTTAGTGGGGACTATCATAGTTTCAATAACACCTTGATGAAAATATACCCTAAACATGGTTTTGAAAAAATAGTAGAATTCGACCCGATTAAATAAGGGGAATAAAATGCGTGAATTAAGTATTAAGAAATTAACTTTAAAATATCCTGAAGGTTCCTGTATGATCAAAATGGGAGAAACCATAGTCCTTGTGACTGCATCAATTGATGATAAAGTTCCACCATTTTTGGAAGGGACAGGCAAAGGCTGGGTGACAGCTGAATATAATATGTTGCCTAGATCCAATAATAAAAGGAAGACAAGAAGTAATAATCTGATAAAACCTGATGGTAGATCAATGGAAATACAAAGATTAATAGGTAGAGCACTTAGGACAGCAGTAGACAGGAAACTATTAGGTGAGCGAACTATCACTATTGATTGTGAAGTTATACAAGCTGATGGTGGAACTAGAACAGCCTCTATCAATGGTGGTTTTGTTGCCCTATACGAAGCTTGTAAGTATCTTGTTAATAATGGGGCTATTAGTACAATGCCAATCAAGTTTTTTATTGGAGCAGTTAGTGTAGGAAAAGTTGGAAAGGTTTTTATTCAGGACTTATGCTACAAGGAAGATAGTAAGGCGATAGTTGATATGAATGTTGTCATGAATGAATTTGGAGATTTCATTGAACTTCAAGGAACTGGTGAAGAGGACATATACTCTAGAGAAGACCTGGATAAATTAATTGACATTGCAAAGGCTGGTATTGAAGAGATTGTATTAAAACAAAAGGAAGTTGTAAATGAAAATAATTTTAGCGACATTTAATAAACATAAATTATTTGAAATATCTCAACTTATTGGTTCAGCTGAAATAGAATTATTAAGTTTAGAAGATATTGGGTATGACGAAGAAATTATAGAAGATGGTAAGAGCTTTATAGAAAATGCCTTAATAAAAGCAGAAACAATTTTTAATAAATATAAGATTCCAACCTTGGCTGATGATTCAGGTATCTGTATTGATGCACTGAACGGGGAGCCTGGTATACATTCAGCTCGTTTTGCTGGAGAAAATACTTCTTCTACCGAAAAAAATAGAATAATTATTGATATGTTAAAGGGAATTGATAATAGGAAAGCCCATTATACCTGTGCTTTAGCATATGTTGATGATGAGGAAAAGTTTATAGTTGAAAAATATTGTCAAGGTGAAATTATAGATAAAGAAATAGGTGAAAAGGGTTTTGGATATGATCCGATATTCTTTATTGCAGCATATAACAAGACCCTGGCTGAAATCTCAATTGAAGAAAAAAATAAGATTAGTCATAGAGGTCAAGCATTTAGGGAATTCAAAAAACATATAGATAATTCAAATAGCATAGACTAATCTATGCTATTTTTAATCTGCTCTTAAAAAAAACTCTAAAAAGTAGTATAATTAATAAATAGGTAAAAATTTACGAGGTGAAAGATGACTGATTTAAGTAATATAAGAAATTTCTGTATTATTGCCCATATAGATCATGGCAAGTCCACATTAGCAGATAGATTAATCGAATATACAGGAGCTGTAGAAAAAAGAGATATGACCAAACAATTGTTAGACCAGATGGATCTTGAACAAGAAAGAGGCATAACAATTAAACTGCAGGCTGTAAAAATGAAATATTTTGGAGATGATGGCAAGGAGTATTTATTGAATTTGATTGATACTCCTGGTCATGTTGACTTTACATATGAAGTTTCAAGGAGTCTGGCAGCTTGTGAAGGTGCTCTTCTTGTAGTTGATGCCTCTCAAGGAATAGAGGCTCAGACTTTGGCTAATGTTTATTTAGCTTTGGAAAATAATCTGGAAATAATACCGGTGATTAATAAGATTGATCTTCCTAGTGCAGAACCAGAAAAGGTAAAACAAGAGATTGAAGATATTATTGGTTTGGATACTTCTAATGCCATACTAACCTCAGCTAAGACTGGTGAAGGTACTAAGGCAATATTAGAAGCTATTGTTAAATATGTACCAGAACCTATCGGGGATTATGAGGCTCCATTGAAGGCTTTAATATTTGATTCAAATTTTGATGCCTATAAGGGTGCTCTTTCTTATGTTAGAATCATGGATGGTAAAGTTAAGAAAGGTATGAAAATTAGAATGTTTGCTACTGGTAAGGAATTTGAAGTTACTGAAGTAGGTATATTCGAACCTCTCCATAAAGCTGTAGATTCCTTGAATGCCGGTGAGGTAGGCTATATAGCTGCAAGTATTAAGAAAGTAGCGGATACTAGAGTAGGTGATACTATAACTGGTGCTGCTAATCCCTGCAAGGAACCTTTAGAAGGTTATAAGAAGGCTGTTCCTATGGTTTATTGTGGACTTTATCCAATAGATAATGATCAATATAATGATTTAAAGGATGCTCTTGATAAACTTCAGTTAAATGATGCTTCACTGTTATTTGAACCTGAAACCTCCAGTGCTCTGGGATTTGGTTTTAGATGTGGTTTCTTAGGTTTGTTACATATGGAGATTGTACAAGAAAGGTTAGAACGCGAGTATGACCTTACTTTGATTACTACAGCCCCAAGTGTTGTTTTCAATGTGCATAAAACAGATGGCACGATGATTCAAATTGATAGTCCAGCCCTCTTACCTGATACAAGATTGGTAGATTATCTTGAAGAACCTATGGTTAAAGCCTCTATTATGGTACCTAATGATTATGTTGGTACAGTAATGGATTTATGTCAGGATAAAAGAGGTTTGTTTATCAATATGGAATATATTACTCCTAAGAGGGTGATTTTATCATATAAGTTACCTCTTGGAGAGATTATTTATGATTTCTTCGATCAGCTTAAATCACGTACCAAGGGTTATGCTAGTCTTGATTATGAGTTGGCAGGACATGAAAGGTCTAGTCTGGTTAAACTAGATATTTTACTGGCAGGTGAAATTATTGATGCCTTGTCCTGTATTGTACATAGAGACAAAGCCTATTATAGAGGGAGAGCTTTAGTAAGCAAACTTAGACAATTAATTCCAAGGCAACAGTTTGAAGTGCCGATACAGGCTGCAATAGGTACTAAAGTAATTGCCAGGGAAACTGTTAAAGCCATGCGTAAGGATGTTCTTGAAAAATGCTATGGTGGAGATATATCCAGGAAAAGAAAACTTCTTGAAAAACAGAAGGAAGGTAAAAAAAGAATGAAACAGGTCGGTAGAATAGAAGTGCCTCAAGAGGCCTTTATGGCGGTGTTAAGTTTAGATGATGAATAAAAGGAGTGGAATTTATGTTCATATTCCTTTTTGTCTCAAGAAGTGTAATTATTGCGACTTTATATCCAACTCGAAATATGAACTTGAAAATCAATATTTTGATAAGCTAATATCTGAAATACAATATAGGGGTAATGATAAGTTAATAAACACCATATATTTTGGAGGGGGAACTCCATCTTCAGTCAGATCAGATAATATTAGAAAAGTCGTTAATGCGCTAAAAGAAAATTTCGATTTAGCTAATTTAGAGGAAATGACTATTGAAGTTAATCCGGGAACCTGTAATAATGATAACATAGAGGATTACTATGAAATGGGCTTTAATAGATTATCAATTGGTGTCCAATCCTTTGATGAAGATATGTTGAAGAGGATTGGCAGAATCCATAATAGGGCGGATATCTATAAAACAGTGGATATTGCCAAAAAAGTTGGGTTTAAGAATATATCGATTGACCTGATGTATGGCTTGCCTGATGATAGTCTTAAGAGACTGGAAAATGATTTAGATTTAGCAATGGAAATGAATCTTCAGCACATATCTACCTATGGGTTGATAGTTGAAGAGGGAACTAAGTTCTATAATGATATGAATGAGGGAATACTAAATCTACCTGAAGAAGAACTTCTTCTTAATATGAGAAAGATGATAAATGAAAAATTGTTAAGTTTTGGTATTAAGAGGTATGAGATAGCTAACTATGCCAAGGCTGGTTATGAATCAAAGCATAATCTGATTTATTGGAATAATGATGACTATTATGGTTTTGGTGTAAATAGTACTACCAAGGTTGATAATAGCAGGTATATGAATGAACCTGATATATTAAAATATATTGGGTTGAATGAATTTAGAAAATATAATCTGGAAGAAATTACTGAAGAGATGAAAATTGAAGAAGCTATCTTTCTAGGACTTAGATTGATAGATGGTATTGATTTAGTTGATTTTTTTAACAGATATAATATAGATTTAACAGAAAAATATAGAA
>JBGSJN010000102.1:0-14868 GCA_041741995.1 Bacillota bacterium | reverse complement strand
AGGTAATGCAAATTTAAACGGTGTCACTAATGCCTTAGGATTAATAAGTGCTGTAGCTGGAATGAATTTATCTGCTCCAATAGTACCTATGAGAATTAGATATATTAGAGATTATGTAACTAGTAATTCGGTCAATGATGCTAGGCATTGGAACGAAGTTAGGGCATTGACAAGTGGAGGTACTAATAGAGCATTAAATAAAACTGTTACTGGTTCGGCTACAATTACTAATGCAAGTTATGTAACCAATGGAGATTTAACAGTAAGCCAATATGCAGAAATAAGTGCTACAGGTTCACAATATGTTCAAATAGATTTAGGTGCTGTCTATACAGATATAGTGGAGATTAAGTCGTGGCATTATTGGTTAGATATACGCTGGTATAACGGACATAAAATTGAAGTTTCTGAAGATGGAATAACTTGGATAAAGATTTATGATATTGCTAATACAGGTGAAAGAACAGAAATATCAGATGGTATATCAGTAAAAATTCCAAACACTAAACCAATTTTAATTGGTGGAGGTGGTACTAATAAAATGGAATACATCGGGTATGTTGATGGAAGTAGTGATATTTTAATAAACAGTAAACCATTAGTTCAAAGTGGTGTAAATGTTTTAGGTTATTGGGTTAGGTATTATGATGGAACTCAAATTTGTTATTGTTGGGATACAACTACCTCTAGTGCAGGAAATGCAGGAAGTGGAACAACTATTGGTTTACCTGCTGTATTTTCTAATACAAGTCAATATGTAGTTCAAGCAGGTATTAGAGGAATTGCAAGTGGTGGAGTGTCGGCATCATTTGTAACAGAAGCCTACCCTGCTTCCCCTGCAACAATCGTAGTAAAAATATTAGTGCATACACCTACAACAATTTACAATGGTGGTGCTTATGGGTGTACCTATCAAGCAGTTGGTCGTTGGTATTAAATATAAAGGAGTTGAGCAATGTGTATAGTAAGCCAAGATAAGGAATGTGGAAGAAAGATTTTAGAAACTGCCGATAAAGTAGATGTTCTAATAGAACATCGTATCTTAACTGATACAACACTAGTTAAACTGACTGGAGCTGTAGAAACTATGAAAGATATTCTTGATGAGTTAGTTCAAAAACATAAACGTGAGAATGAAGAATTATTCACTCGTATGAAGGATAAGTTAAAAGAAAAAGATGAAGAGATAACAGAAAAAGCAGATGAAATAAAAATAATGAAGAATGCAGAAGAAATAGCTGAAGAGAAAAGATTAGATGTTGTATTTAGTAGGGCCTGGCAATTTGGAACGGCTGTAATATTACTGATAATTAGTTTTCTATTCGGAAAATTTCTATAAAAAAGAGAGGAGAAAAGTAATGGAAAATATTATGAAAAGATTAAAAAGCCCAGTAGTTCAAATTCAATTGATTTCAATAGTTGTAGGAGTTATTATATTTTTTGCTCCAAATATCGAACAGGCAGTACAAGTTGTAAGTGGAGCATTAATAGCAATTATTAACGTAGTAGCAGGATTAAATAACCCTACTGATCTTGAAAACTGGTAATATGTGTTTCAAGGAGAGCTTTGAACATTATCTGATATCCAAAGAGGGACATAGTGATAAATGGATTCCTTTGGAGATGAAAGATAAGTATCAATCAGATGGCTGGAAAATAGTTAAGAAAGTAAATTTAAAGCGAAAGAGAGAAGATTAATTTCTTCTCTCTTTTTTAGTATAGGAGGAAAAGAATGCAAAAATTAACAATAGTAAATGGTATTATTCAAGACAAGTTTATTGATGGAATACCGGTAATAATCGATATAGTGCAACCAAGCGGTATTAAAAACGTTAGAAGGATAGGAACTCAAATGATTCCTATTGGCGTGGCAACACATGAAACTGGAAACTCAAGTCCAACAGCTAATGATACTAACCATGCTATATATCTTCAGAGCTTAGAAAACCAAGATAAAGCATATTTATCAGTTCATGGTTTTATTGATGATGATTCATTTACACAAACACTACCGTTCAATGAGCCGGGTTGGCATACTGGAGATGGTGCTAATGGAGTAGGAAATTCTAAATATATTGGAATTGAAATCTGTGTTAATAAAAATGTCTTACAAGCAAGGGCAAATGGACAGTCTGTTATTGCATCATTAATAGTATCTATACCAGGATGTAATGATCTAAAACCTCATCAAGCATTTTCAGGGAAGAACTGCCCAGCAAGAATACTAGCAGAGACTAATGGATGGGCTAACTTTGTACTAGGGGTTAAACATAAGATGAGCTTAATTGATAGAATATTTAACCCTATTCCAACACCTCCTAAAGCACCGGCTCCTATTGCATCTACAGTGGCCATTACAGGTTCAGTATGGGGTTACAAGACCGCAGCTGATGCTTTAGCTGATAGAAATAGAGTAAGAGTAGTACCGGTTGGAACTTACCCTATAATGATCAAACATGCTTCTGGTGCTTGGAACCTTGGAGCAGGTTATATGTATTGGATAAATCCAGCTAAGATTACTAAAGTGAACACTGTAGTAACTTCTAATCAAGTAACTGTTTCTAAGCAAATTTGGGGCTATAAAACAGCTTCAGATGCTATGAGTGGCAGGAACAAGATTAGAATAGTACCTAGAGGGACATATCCTATTATGATTAAGCATAAGACCGGTGCATGGAATATTGGAAAAGGTTATATGTTCTGGATAAATCCTAAAGAGTTATAAAGTTATTATGGGGAGCAAATGCTCCCCTATTTTTTGTGTTAAATTACTGTAAAAATAACTAACACCTAATTATATTATCTAATTCATAGACAAGGTGGTGATGAAATGGATATAGAGTTGGTTAGACATCTGATAGAGGATGTTATTGATGAGTGGTACAATTATGGAGATATAAGCCTTGTAGAAGTTTCTATGTTGGAGATGGCTGTATTAGAGCTGGAATAATAAAGAGCCGGGTGTAAAATCCGGGCTCTTTTCTATAATTCTATTTGAAAAGTCTCCCTATTTTTGACACCGAAACTGACACCGACAAAGATATAAAGTAGTATAAAATAGAATAGAGTAGTATATTGAAATGTCCTAAGGCAGTGCAAACTACACTCTCAGTTAGCCCTAGATGAGACTACGAATCAAGAGGTCGGGGGTTCGAATCCCTCAAGGCACACCAAACAACCTGTAATGTCATTTGACATTGCGGGTTTTTTTGTAAATAATTATTAATCTTAAGCCCATCTTAACAGAAACTTACTTAAATATTAAATCATAAAAAATTCATTAATATCATTTAAAATGTATTGCTTCGATTATCTTATGTTGATATATTGTATATATCAACATAAATAATTTAATAGAAGAAGGAAGGTCGCTAAATAGAAAAGATTTTTTTAATACTTGGTTACTCTGTATTTTTGTTTTTCTGGAAGTATCAATTTAGCACAAATTTATAATTCAAGCCCTTCAAAATTCTCAGATTTTGTAAACTTTGTAAAAAATGATATTGGTATTGACATGAAGGTTTACGATAAAGATGATTCTGCTAAGTATATAGCTAATATCTTATACAAGAAATTATAGTGTGTTCGTAGAAGGTTTTCTGACTAGATGGATAGATATTAATACTAGAGGTACTTATAGCACAAACTATTATTTGATAATTAAAGGTTTGATACAGTTATATTCAGTAACTAAAAATACTACAAAAACCATTACACCAACAGGAAGTTAGAAAGGATGTATAAAATGAGTGATTTTGTTATTGATACAGTCTTTTTTATTATTAACATAGCTTTGTTAATAATATTAATAGTTGTTACAGTGTACATTTTAATTTTATTAATAAAGTATTTAAAAAACAAATAATAAAAGAGTTATTATTTGTTCATCATAAAAATTATTATTTTTCATCTAAAAAAGCCATAAGTTACTGAATTAATCAATAACTTATGGCTTTTTTTCTTAACTATTCGTTAACGCAAGTTCCATCACAGTTTTCACCTGATCCATCTTGTAGTTTTTTCATTTCTCTAGTTCCTGTGCCATTTCCACTTTTTTCACCTGAACCGTCTTGTAGTTTTTTCATTTCTCTAGTTCCTGTGCCATCACATGAACCATTACTACCTACACAATCACCTGTACATTCAGTTTGTGTGGCTTGGACTTCATTAGTCTCTACTTCAGTTGCCATAACTAGTCCTGCTGGAATTAACAAACCCGCTCCAATTATTGCACCTAGTATTAATTTTTTCATAATCATTTTATTCTCTCCTTTATATTCGTATTTGGATAAATTGCTTTATCTCTGTGTTTAGAATAATGCATGGAGAAATAAAAAGAAACACTAAAAAGCATAAGTTCAGCAAACCTTCAGGTACTTCACAAAGACTACAGACAATATCAATTTTAATATATATTTATCAAAAATTTAGTAAAGTAGAGTTAATATATCATTCAGCTAAAGTTCAATTGATTGTCATATAAAAAGGTTACTATTAAATTATAAATAATATAAAGAAATTGGAGCATAGAATATGACTAAATTAATAGTTACCACCCTAATGATAATAATAACTTTTACTGGACTAATAACTCTTTGGCATTATCAGCCAGTTGCCAAGGAAAATACCATAGCTGCAAGTATAGAAGATGCTGGTATAAACGAAAGTTTATTAGATAAGATTTTGATTATTCCAGAGGAAATATTATTAGATGTTCCTCTAGTTTTACAAAGACCAACCCTGCCTACTGGATGTGAGATTGTTTCCACCACCATGATGATGGCATATAATAATATAGATATCACTGCTGTAGAACTTGCGAGAATAATACCATATGATAACAATGATCCTTCAATAGGATATGTAGGTAATCCATTTACAACTGGAGGATGGACAATTTATCCTGAGGCATTAATTACAACTGTTAATAATTATATGCCAACGGTTCAAGTAATGTATGAAGGGGATATATCACAAATTAAAGATCAACTGATCCAGGATAAGCCTGTTTTAGTTTGGGTATCTGATATGCATGGTTTTTCTGTTCATTCAGTTATTATAACTGGCTACAATCAGCTTGGATTATTTTATAATGACCCTTGGTCTGGAGAAAAAAATGCCTGGATTTCAAATAGTGATTTTCTAGAAATATGGGGGGAACAGGAATACCGAGCACTAAGTTATTAAAACTCTTTCTCATCTATTATCTGTAAAGCCAATCTATTCCTATCTTATCAAATATTCTTTTGTAAACTTTAACTAATGATCCCAGTGCTAATGCTACTATAATTGTACCTTCTCTTATATCTTGTATTTCTTTAAAGGCTATAAGAGATATTATAATAGCTAGTAACACCAAACTACTGTCAAACATTATTTTTATATTACCAAATTTTAAATTGGTTTTTTCTGCTATTACGTATACCAAGCCTTCTGCTGAGTTGATTAAAACTTTTGCTATAACCTGAAAATATATTCCTAAAGCTATCAATAAACAACTTAGAAGTAAAATTAGCATTTTTTCTATGTAGGTTTCTAGGGTAAGATTTCTTAAAAGAAACATACCAAAATCAATAAAAAATCCGAAGAAGGGAGTAACTATAAGCTGAGAGTAGTGTTCCTTCTTAAAGTCCTTTCTTAGAATAATCCATTCTACAAAAATAAAAAAGATACTGAAGAAAAAGGCCATAGTTCCAAAACTAAAGGGCAAGATTTTAGATAGTAATAAGGGTACACAGGATATTGGAGTTGTACCAAGTCCGGATACAACATTCATACTTATTCCAAGTCCCATCAAGAAGATTCCAACTAGGAAGATTATGTACCTTAACAATAATTTTCTTTTCATATTAATTTACCTCACACTTATTATAATAAATATTGAGCAAATATAAAATGAAATAAAAATTAAATGATTTTATGAAGTGTTTTATCTGCTAGATATAAGTTAATTTTTATATCTCGATATATTAATACACAGATATATTTTACAAATATGAAATTATAGTCGATAGATGGGGTATTATAAAATAAAATTACACAATTATAAAAAAACTATTGCAAAGAGATTTAAAAAGTGATATTTTGTATTTAACAATTATTGGTAACGTTACCGACGACATATAAATCATTAAATGTAACGATACCATTTTTTAGCAAATGTTATGGTAACGTTACCAATAGAGCCTTAATGAGTCGTAAGTACTCGTAAAATATGAAAGGAGAAATAGAATGAAAAAGATTATTTTATTAGCATTATCCTTTGTAATGATCCTAGCAGTTGCCGGTTGTGCGCCTGGGAAATCAGCTAATGAGGATAAAATGAAAGTTGGTCTAGTACTAACAGGGCCTGCACTTGATGGAGGTTGGAATCAAAGCGCTTATGAAGGTTTGATGGCATTAGAAAGTGAGTTAGGTTTTGAAGTTGCGTATACTGACAATATCAAACAATCTGATGATGAATCAATACTTCGTGAATATGCACAACAAGGTTATGATTTAATCATAGGACATGGTTGGGAATATGGAGAAGCGTTAAAGAAAGTAGCCGCTGACTATCCTGATATCAAATTCGCTCAAACAGGTGGAGATGCTGGAGGCTCATATCCAAACTTAACTTCTGGAGTTTTTAGATCATATGAACTTGGCTATCTTTTAGGTGAACTTGCAGCAAAAATGACAAAAACTAACAAAGTAGGTTTTATTGGAGCAATGGAGCTTCCAACTATTGTCGCTGAGGTAGACACTGTGAAAGCAACTGTACCTTTTTACAATCCAAATGCCAAAGCTGATGTTGTTTATACAGGATCTTGGACAGATGTAGCTAAAGCTAAAGAAACAGCAAAAGTAATGCTAGAAAAAGGTATTGATGTAATTATTGGAATCAACAACCAATGTGATGCTGGTATTATCCAAGCAATTCAAGAGTCCGAAAAAGATGCATACTTTATAGGGTGGTCTGGTGATTGGAATAAAGCAGCACCAGATAAAGTGTTAACCAGTGGCGTACAATCAGTTAAGACAGTAATCTTATTGATGGGTCAAATGGTTAAAGATGACAAATTTATTGCTGAAATGGTTGAGTATGGAGTTCCTGAAAATGCTGCAATACTAGGCACATGGTCTTCAGTCGTACCAGCAGGAGTAAAGGCGGATATTGAAGCTTCATGGACAGCTATAAATAAAGGTGAATTAAATGTTGATCAAATTAAAGCTAAAGTAGGCTTGAAGTAAATAAATACTTTAAAGATGGGCTGTTGACAGATGTAATAAGATGTTTCAGCCCATTTTTAACACTTATTTATTTTAAAAAGGAGTGAAGACATGTCAGATGTTTTAGTATTGAAAAATTTAACAAAAGAATTCACTAAAGTTGTAGCAAATAAAAATGTAAACTTTGAATTAAGAAAAGGGGAAGTCCATGCTCTCTTGGGTGAAAATGGTGCTGGTAAAACAACTTTGATGAATTGTGTATGTGGATTATATCATCCAACAAGTGGTTATATATATGTAAACGATAAAGAAGTGAAAATAAAAAATTGTGTTGAAGCAGTTCAGCATGGAATAGGTATGGTACATCAACACTTCATGTTAGTACCTGAATTAACAGTTGCGGAAAATGTAATTCTAGGAATGAAAAGAGAAAAAGACTTCTTTATAAAAATAGAAGAAGTTGAAAAAGAAATTAAAAAACTATCTGATTTGTATGATTTTAATATTGATCCTAAATCGTATATCAGAGATTTACCTGTAGGCATTAAACAGCGTGTTGAAATATTAAAAATAATATATAAGAAGGCAGAGATTATAATTCTTGATGAAGCTACAGCTGTACTAACTCCACAAGAAGCCAATGAACTATTTAAGATTGTTGAGAATTTAGCAAAAAGAGGTAAATCAATTATTATCATAACCCATAAACTAGAAGAAGTTATGCGTCTTGCAGACAGAGTAACAGTTCTTAGAGATGGTGAAGTAGTTGGAACAGTGAGTAAGAATAAAACATCCGAAAAAGAATTAGCTAGAATGATGGTTGGTAGAGAAGTACTATTTGATTTTAAAAAAAGAGAAAAATTATCACATGAAAAGCTATTAGAAATAAAGGACCTTACAGTTATTGATGGAAATAATATTAAAAAGCTTAATAAATTATCATTTACCCTATGTTCAGGAGAAATATTGGGTGTAGCTGGTGTAGATGGTAATGGTCAAATAGAATTATCAGAGGCTATAACAGGAATGATACCTTTTCAAGAAGGAGAAATTTCTATTAAAGGAAAATTATACACGAAAATTTCCACCAAGGAATCTTATAAGAATAATGTATCACATATACCACAGGACAGGCAAAATACAGGTTTAATAATGGAGAGAGATTTAGGGAAGAACCTTATTTTATCAGATTACTGGAGAAAACCATATTCTAATTGGGGGGTTTTAGATAAAGATTATATAGATAAGCATGCATATAAGATGATTGAGGATTACAACATCAAGGCCCCTGGGCCATTTACAAAAGCCAAGGATTTATCCGGTGGTAATCAGCAAAAAATAATACTGGCGAGAGAGATATTCCGTCAACCTGATATTTTGATAGCTGTCCAACCAACTAGAGGATTAGACATTGGTGCAACAGAGTTTGTTAGACAAAAATTAATTGACGAAAGAGATAAAGGAACTGCTGTTTTGCTGATCTCAACAGAACTAGAAGAAATATTGCAAATTGCTGATAGGATAGCAATTATTTACAAAGGTGAATTTATGGGAATAATGGATAATCATGATATTGATATTGAAAGAATCGGCCTTATGATGGCAGGTTCTAAATGTTATAATCATGAAAATTTGGGAGGTGACAAAAATGAAAGTTCCAAATAAAACAAAACCTTTACTTTTAACAATAGTTGGTATATTGATAGGTATGCTGTTCGGAGCTTTTATAATGTATCTTCAAGGTGTAAATCCAATCTATGCTTACAATTATTTAATATATGGCGCTATAGGCAACAAACAAAGCTTGATTAGTAGTTTATTGAAAACTATTCCACTAGGTATTGTTGGCTTAGCTGTTATATTCTCTTACAAGGCGGGTATATTTAATATAGGTGCTGAGGGACAGTTTTATCTTGGTGCCATAGGAGCAACCATAATTGGCACTCTACCTTTAAATATACCCGCACCTCTCCATATTTTTCTTTGCATATTAGTTGCAATAATATTTGGGGCTGCCTTTGCTTTTCTTCCAGGATATTTGAAAGCGTACAAAGGCTTTAATGAAATAGTTATAACGATGTTACTAAATTATGTAGCATTGCTTTTTACTAGTTTCCTCCTACAAGGACCAATGCAGGAACCTGGTACTTTCTTTAACAGATCATCACTATTACAAGAAAGTGCCTTGTTACCTAGCATATTGAATGGAACAAGATTGCATTTAGGCTTGGTAATTTTTTTGGTTCTTGCTTTTATCATGAGTTACATTTACAAAAAAACTACAATAGGATTTCGTTTTGAAAATGTAGGTATGAATCAAAGGGCTTCACGATATAGTGGAGAAAATACCAAGATGGTAATGTTAAGATCAATGTTGATTAGTGGCGGAATAGCGGGCCTTGCTGGAGCGGTTGAAATTATGGGAGTCAATGGTAGACTTGTTGAAAACTTTATAAGTGGAATTGGTTATGATGGTATAGCAATAGCTCTTCTTTCTAATTTAAATCCACTTGGTAGTATATTATCAGCCTTTTTCTTTGGAGCGCTAAGAAATGGTGCTAATAGTATGCAAATAGGAACTGGAGTATCATCAGCTTTTGTATATATTATACAAGCCATAGCTGTATTATCTGTTGTTGCGATACCAGGTGTTCCACGCTTAATAAAAAAAATTAAAAAAAGGAGCGTGATTTAAAATGCTTAATGAATTTATTAATTTGGTATTTAGCACTGCGTTTTTAGCTTCAAGTATCTCATATGCAACACCATTTATTTTGGCTGCCATGGGCAGTGTAGTTTCTGAGAGAAGTGGCGTTTTAAACTTAGGCATAGAAGGAATGATGCTAACTGGAGCGCTTTTTGCCTTCATTGGTTCATATTATACAGGAAACCCATATTTAGGATTAGTTTCAGCTATATTAGCTAGTACAGTGCTTGGCATAATTCATGCAGTTTCATGTATTGAACTAGGATCTAATCAGGTAGTAACAGCTGTAGCTATTAATATATTTTCTCTTGGACTAACTAGTGCTTTGTTTAGAGCATTATTTGGAGTAGCAGGTGGTCAGGTTAGTGCAAAAGGTTTTTCTGGATTTGGAATCCCAATATTAGAAAAAATACCAGTTATCGGTAAAGCGGTATTTAGTCAGAATTTATTTGTATATATTGCTATGGTTTTAGTTCCTTTAACATACGTGCTATTTTTTAAAACGAAATGGGGACTTAATATTCGTGCTGCAGGTGAGTATCCAAAAGCTGCCAATACAATGGGAATACCTATTCAGAAAGTTCGCTTTATTTCAGTTGTTTATAGTTCATCAATAGCAGGTGTAGCTGGCGCTGCATTATCTATTGCAGGAATTAACACTTTTATTGAAAATATTAGCGCTGGTAAAGGATTTATTGCTTTTGCATGTGTAATATTAGGTAAATTTAATCCTATAGGAGCTGCATCTGCGGCACTTCTATTTGGTGTTGCTGAAGGGTTACAATTAAGGATGCAAGCTGTTGGATTACCTATTCCATATCAACTACCTCTAATGTTTCCTTATGTTTTGACAATAATTATGTTATTAGTAGTAGGTTCAAAATTTTCACCACAAAGTTGGGGTGTACAGTATTATTCAGATGATGAATAATAAATTAATGAGGAAAGGTTAAAAACATTATGGAATTTTATCCAAAAATAGATTATGACTTTAATGTTATTAAATATAAAAGAATTTATGAAGATCCTGAAATTGATTCTTTTACCATAAATGGAGTTAATACCCAAGAATCAATCAATGCTATAGGTAAGTTAATGTTTCCTGATTTGCATTATGATAGAACATATACACTAGCAGCTTTTGTAACATCAATTGATGGAAAAATAGCTTATCCTGATAATCCTTTCGGTCCTTTAGTAGCTTCACAAAATCTTTTAGACCCAAGCGGGGCCTCATTAGATTTTTGGATCTTGAATTTTTATAGGGCTAGTATGGATGCAATATTCATAGGAGCTGGGACAATGTTAAAAGAGCCTGATTTAATGGCTTGTATCTATGATGAATTATTAGAAAACAAGAGAATCGCAATAGGGATGCCTGCGGCTCCAATAGGTATTATTTGTTCACTAGATGGAAAGGATATCCCCTTTGATCATCAAATATTTAAGAAGCAACCTATAATCATTAATACCTCGCCAAAAGGCATGGAATATATTACGGAAAGTATTGATATACCTAACTTTATTATTGGTCCTTTTAAAGATGGCGAGTGTATTAATGGTGAAGAAATCAAGAAAAATTATATTAGTAATAGAGATAAATCAATTCCAATAATAGTAACTGGAGATGGTTACCAGACAAATTCTGAATTATTATTAAAAATACTTAAAATAATTGGAATAGATAAAGTTATTGTGGAATCTCCGTCTTACACCCATTCATTAATGAAAGATGGACTTTTAGATGAATTGATACAAAGCTATTCATCAGTATACATTGGTGGTAAGGCTATCAGCCTAGGAAACAGTATGGAATCCTTCACATCAATTAAGCATCCACATATGAAGATTTTATCAATCGATAGTCATTTACCAGGTTTCCTATATTTTAGACACAAAGTTTTATATAATTTAAATAAATCATTTTAAATTGATTAATTAAAATTCTTTTGTTGTATAATAATCAGTAATGATGAGTTAATAAGGTGGTCAAAATATGGTTAAAAAATATACTATAAAAGATATTGCAAAAAAAGCTGGAGTTTCAGTATCTACTGTTTCCCGTGCAATAAACAATACTGATGATATAAATATAGAAACTAAGTATAAGATTAATGAAATAATAAAGGAATTAAACTATAATCCCAACCCAGCAGCTAAGGCTCTAGTTGGCAGATCTAGTAAATATATTGCAATTATAGTACCCAATATTCATCATTCGGTAATATCCAAGATGGTGCAAGGTATAATGACAAAACTTGAAGAATATGGCTTTGATGTATTACTGCTTGACTATAATGAAAGTCGTGAAAAAGAAGAATATTATTGTAGTATAATTGATCAAAAAATGATTGATGGTTTGATTATGATTACTTCAATTGCAAAAGCTGAAGATATTTTAGCAATATCAAGAAAAATACCTACTGTTTTAATTGAGAGAATCATAGAAAGTGAAGATATAGATAGTGTATTTATAGATGAAGATAGCGCCATGTATCAATTATTAGAGTATCTTAAGAAAAAAGGTCATCATAATATAGGTTTCATTAATGGTGAAAAAGGTACAAGTAGTGCTGAATTAAGAATAAAATCCTACTTTGAGTCCATGAATAAATTGAATTTAAATTATGATGAAAATTGTATTATACATACTAACTGGTCCATGCTTGGTGGCAGAGAAGCCTTTAATAAACTTATAAAGAATAAATGTGAATGTACAGCAATAGTTTGTGCTAGTGATCAACTCGCTATGGGTGCTATAGGGGCAGCTTATACATTAGGAATCTCGGTACCTAAAAATATATCAATATTAGGATTTGATAATTTTGATGATGGTTTAATATCTATACCACCACTAACTACTTTAGATTATCCAGCATACAAAATGGGTGAAGTTGCAGCAGATTGTATTTTAGAAAAAATTAAAGATGGAAGAATAAAATCAAAAAAAATTATTCTACCTGTTTCATTAATTGAAAGGGATTCTGTTAAATCTATTATATAGACAAACCTATTATTTGAAAAAATCTAAAAAGTTAAATAAACCTTGAATATATTTATGTGTATTCAAGGTTATTTTTTTCTTGTATTGCATTATTTAATATCATATGTTAATCTTAACATATGATAAGATAAGAAAAGAGGAGAAAACATGTCATTCAATTATGCAATATTAGGCTTGTTAAACACTAAACCCATGACAGGCTATGATATAAAAAAGCTAATACAAAAGTCTTCCTTCCTATACTGGTCAGGAAATAACAACCAAATATACAAGGGACTTTTACATTTGCAAAATAAAGATCTGGTAACAAATGAAACAGAACATCAAGAAGGAGCACCTTCCAAAAAGATATATACGATAACACCACTTGGAAAAAAAGAATTAAGAAAGTGGATTATAGAATCACCTAAGGAACCACCAGAATTTAAGAAGGACTTCCTGATACAACTTGCCTGTAGTGGTGATTTAGAAACAGATGAAATCAAAACAATACTAAATAACTATCAAGAAACAATAGAGATGAAAATCATAATGGAAAAAGAATTACTTCGTAGACAAGAAGCAATATCAATGAGAAACAGAAATGAAGAATTCATATGGAAAATGATTAAGGAAAATATCATATCAACTTATGAAAATGAATTAAAATGGCTTGAAAAATTTAAAGCTGGATTCAGGAATTAGGAAGGAATAAGAATGAAAAATCAAATAAAAGACATACAATATTTAAGAGAAAAAACAGGATTTGGAATAATGGATTGTAAGAAAGCTCTTACAGAAGCTGATAGCAATGTAGATAAAGCATTTGCTATCCTGGAAGCTAAGGGTTTACAAATACAAGATAAGAAAATAGAAAGAATATCAGAAGAAGGAATAGTTTATGCTGATATACATAATAGTATTGGAGTTATTCTTGAAGTAAGTGCTGAAACAGATTTTGTAGCAAGAAGTCCAGAATTTTTAAGTAATGTAATTGAAATAGGTAAATATATAACAGAAGGTAAGTCAACTGATGAACTTATTAAAAATATGGTTATGAAATTTAGAGAGAATATTCAATTAAAGAGATTTGATATAATTGAGAATGGTTTTCCATATACCTATAATCATGGCAATGGTAAATATGCAGTTCTATACAACCTTGACGAGTATTATGATAACGATGAAGTTAAAAAGGACTTGGCAATGCAGATAATCGCCATGAAACCAGAGTATGTTTCTAGTAAAAAGATACCAGAGGATAACCTAGAGGCTTTGAAGAATGATGTTTTAAAAAGTATTGGTGAAGATACTGGGCTAACAAATAAACCACAAATTGTAATAGACAAAATATTGGTAGGCAGGATGGAAAAAATTATTAGAGAACTATGTCTGATAGATCAACCCTTTATTAAAGATGACAAAATTTCTGTAGGGGAGATGTTAACAAAAAAAAGTTCTAGTTTAATAAAACCTATAAGAATCGAGAAATTTTTTAGGTATGAAAAAACAGCTAGTGTTAATAAATGTGCCTGTTCAAATAATATGTTTATAGGTTAATTTAAAACTCCCAAATTAAATAATTTGGGAGTTTTTTCTATTTTAAGTAAATTATTGTGAAAAAAAGTAGAAAATTTGTTAAACTTGTAAGTAACTGATTTATTGAAAAGATAAAGCTTAAATAAAGGGAGTTATATATTAAATGAAAACACTAATCATAGCGGAGAAACCTAGCCAAGGCAGGGATATAGCAGGAGCCATTGAAACTAGAACCATAAGAAAAGACGGCTATATTGAAGGTGATAAATATATCATAACCTGGGCAGTGGGGCATTTACTACAATTAAAGGATCCAGGAGAAATTGATGAAAAATATCAAAAATGGAACCTGGCTAATTTGCCAATAAAAATTAATGAAGATAATATAATAGGTAACTACAAGCCAAATGAAAGAACAACTAGTCAA
>JBGSJN010000101.1:0-12319 GCA_041741995.1 Bacillota bacterium | reverse complement strand
ACATAACCAGACACTCCCGTAAAGTATTTATCATAATCCAAATTCTTATAATCTTTATAGAAGTCATCACTTATTTCATCATTTGTTTGAAATAACTGAAATGAAGAATACTTTTCATCTTCTACTTTTGAGTAAACATTCATGGTAGGTTCTAATTGGGTCCAAGTACTCGGAACATTGATTTCAAAGCTTACAAGATTCTTGCTATTATCCATTTTTTGTCCAAAACTTCCATTACTACCATTTTCACTACTACTATCCATTGTGAGAGCCATAATAAAAAACAAAACAATAAAAGCAGGTATCAATAAAATAAAATTCACAATTGGATTACTAATTTTTTTTGCCAGAAAGAATACTCCAACTACAACTCCAGTACCTAATACCCAGCCAACTATATTAACACTAACTAATAAATATAATAAAGCAGTTATGACAGATAAAACTCCCATAGCAATAATCAAACTTTTTGGTACTATTTCCTTTGCAGGAATTTGATAAGGATGCTGTGCTTCTTGTGATTCTTGTTTTTCCTGTGTCGGTTCTGACATCAGAGGTTGCACTTTTTCTTCCTTAATCACTTCTTGCGGCATACTTTGTATAATAGCAGGCTTTACTCCACCTGTATATTGGGCTTTCTTCTTAAAGATTACGGTCTTGAACTTCAAGCCATTAGCCTTGGCTATTTCCTTGATGGTCTTAGGTATTGCACCTAAATCAATCTCAATATTAACTACCTCACCCTCAGGTCCATAAGTTACTGTTTTAACTTTCCTGAAAAGTGTAGTTCCTGATTGAACAGAATTGTCAGAATTCATCCCAAAACCAAAACCACTACCAACTTCAGCTGTCTTTTCATACATATATAAAGTATTATCAGTTTCATTAATTAAGATACTTGCTTCATATGAGATTTTCTTTTCCCCTGTACTCCATTTTGCATCTAGAAACTCCATGTCAATAAACAGATCAGTATTATCTGCAACATTAGTCTTAACACCAATATCACCAAGACTATCTATAATTTGTTTAATGATATTATCCTTCATGATAACCTCCTTAATAATATTATTATTTATTAATCTAACTTAATAAACTATGTACTCTATTTTAACATATAAACTATATGAAAAAAAACTAGTAATTCTAAAATACACAAATATGTAAAATAAAAGGATATAATATCACTATTACTCTATAGTTGAAAGGTATACACCCTAGACAAGAAACCAAGTTTCTATCAACTTTCCTATAGCTTTTCTAATATTGTTATCTTCCATACCAGCATAACCTAATAAAACCGTAGGAACCTCATCAAGACTGCTTTTATCATAATAGTATTTCGAAATACCATATACACCAACCCCAGTTTTTTTAGCCTTTTCTACCAATTCATCTTCACTCAACCCATTATTAACTCTTAAAAGAAGATGAAGCCCTGCATCAGCTCCTAGTACATCAATTTTATCTTTAATATTAACTAACTCGTTAACCAATATTTCTCTTTTCCTTTTATATATATTTCGCATTCTATTAATATGTCTTTCAAAATGACCATCTTCAATAAACCTTTGTAATACTTTTTGATCAATAGTAGGAACAGGACAAACAATGAAAGAAAGCTTCTCCCTATATTTATTCAACAGCAATTCAGGTAAAACCATGTAACTAACCCTTATAGAAGGAGACAAGGACTTGGATAAGGAACCCATGTAAATAACCTTATCATAAGTATCCAAACCAAACAAAGCAGGTATGGGTTTCCCGCTATATTTAAACTCACTATCATAATCATCTTCAATAATATACCTGCTACTATTCTCATATGCCCAGTTAAGAATTTTTATTCTTCTAGTTATTGGCATTATCCCACCTGATGGAAACTGATGAGCTGGTGTTATACATAAAATATCAGCTCTGCTTTTTTCAATTTCTTCTATTTTCATGCCTTTCATGTCAATATCAATTGTTTTAAATTTAGCATTATTACTTTTAAACAGCAGATTTAATTTCTCATATCCAGGATTTTCTATGCCATAAACATACTCCTGACCAAGTAATTGAATCAATATTTGAAATAGGCTCTCAGTTCCAGAACTAATTACAATTTGCTCAGCTGAACAATTAACTCCCCTTGAGTGTCTTAGATATTTAGAAATACTCACCCTCAAATCAATTCTTCCTTGTGATGAACCTGGTTTTAAAATATCCATATCATATTCATTAATAGCTTCCTTGGTTAATCTTCGCCAGATGGTAAAAGGAAAAGATTCATGATCCACACCATGATAAGAGAAATCATAAACTAACTCATCAGATAAAATCTCAGTTTCAATATATTTACTACCAGCCTTTAAATCCAAATTTAAAATATTATCTATCGGACTTACATAAAAACCCTTCTTTGGAACAGCCACTATATACCCTTCTTCGATAAGCTGATCATAAGAAGTTTGAATAGTATTTTGACTAATATTTAAATATGCTGATAATTTACGTTTAGATGGTAACTTAGTATTGTATTCAATTCTACCAGACCTTATTTCCCCTTTAATATATTCATATAGTTGATGATAAAGTGGTTTTTCTCCACTATTATTAAAAGATAAAGTTAACATATCCATTTTACAATCTCCAAATCTGATACCATTAAATATTAGATTATTGATACTTCTAATACATTCAGTTACTACATATAATAGAGAAGTCAAAAGAATTTGTCAATAAAAACATAGGAGTGATATTTAAAAATGAACAATCGATACGAACTAAACAAAAATCTAGCCCAAATGCTTAAAGGTGGAGTAATCATGGATGTAACTACACCAGAACAAGCAAGAATAGCTCAAAAAGCAGGTGCTTGTGCCGTAATGGCTCTAGAGCGTATACCTGCTGATATAAGAACTGCTGGTGGTGTCTCAAGAATGAGCGACCCAATAATGATCAAAAGTATCCAAGAAGCAGTTACTATTCCAGTGATGGCTAAAGTAAGAATTGGACATTTTACTGAAGCCCAAATTCTAGAAGCCATTGAAATTGACTATATTGATGAAAGTGAAGTACTTTCACCAGCAGATGACAAATACCACATAAACAAAACTGCTTTTCAAGTACCTTTCGTTTGTGGTGCCAAAGATCTTGGAGAAGCTTTAAGAAGAATTAGTGAAGGTGCTTCTATGATTAGAACCAAAGGTGAACCTGGTACTGGTGATGTGGTTCAAGCAGTAAGACACATGAGAATAATCAATCAACAAATGAGACAACTACAAAACTTAAGATCAGATGAGCTTTATCAAGCAGCTAAAGAATTACAAGTGCCCTATGACTTAGTGAAGTTTGTACACGATAATGGCAAACTACCCGTTGTAAACTTTGCAGCTGGTGGTATTGCCACTCCTGCAGATGCTGCCTTAATGATGCAGCTCGGAGCCGAGGGTGTCTTTGTAGGTTCTGGTATATTTAAATCTGGAGATCCATAAAGAAGAGCACAAGCAATAGTTAAAGCAGTAACCAACTTTAATGATGCTAAAATCCTTGCTGAACTTTCAGAAGATCTTGGAGAAGCTATGGTTGGAATTAATGAACAAGAAATTGAAGTGCTAATGGCCTTAAGAGGTGAGTAATGAGAAAGTTAATCGGTGTTTTGTCTATTCAAGGTGCCTTTTTTGAACATATTCAAATATTAAAGAAACTTGGTGTTAATGTAGTTGAAATCAGACAAAAGAAACACCTAGCCAATAATCAATTCGACGGTTTGATAATCCCTGGTGGTGAAAGTACTGTTATGGGTAAGCTTCTACGGGAACTTGATATGTTTGATGCCTTAAAGGAACTAATCGCAAGTGGACTACCTGTATTTGGAACTTGTGCCGGTCTTATTCTATTGGCAAACAACTTAACAAATGATAAAGAAAAACACCTGTCAATGATGGATATTTCAGTTAAAAGAAATGCCTATGGTAGACAGTTAGGTAGTTTCCAAGGAGAATATGAATTCAAGTATATCGGTAGTATCCCAATGGTCTTTATAAGAGCTCCCTATATTGAAAGTATTGGTGAGAAGGTTGAAGTGCTTGCAGTTGTAGATAATAACATAGTTGCCGCAAAACAAGGAAATATACTAGTTACCTCCTTCCACCCTGAATTAACAGGAGATTCAAGTGTTCATGAATACTTTTTAGATTCAATAAAATAACACAATTAAATATAATTTTATATAGTAAGAATAACTAGACTGTTGCTTGGTTATTCTTACTATTATTTAACCTATCATTCTTTAAAGAATTTGAGTATAATGTATGTTGTAAATAATGACAATTTCTCAAAACCCAAAATCGGAGGAAATATGAAGAAAATACTACAGTGTATAACAGGATCCATAGCAGCCTATAAAAGTGCCGATCTAGCCAGCAGACTAACTGCCCAAGGCTATGATGTTCATGTCATAATGACCAGAAACAGCACTAAATTTATAACCCCTATGGTATTTGAAACTCTAACAAAGAACCGAGTTTATGTAGAACTATTTCAAGATGATGAATATACTCATCTTACCCATATATCCAGTGCTCAGGAAGCTGACCTGATATTAGTTGCCCCTGCCACCTATAATATCATAGGAAAGATGACACACGGCATAGCAGACGACCTATTAAGTTCAATTCTAGCTGCAGCCCCATCCCATAAAGTTATAATGGCTCCTGCAATGAATGTTAACATGTACAGTAACCAAGCTCTAACAGAAAATATAGATATCTTACAAAAACGAGGTGTAAAATTCATAGAGCCTGATGAAGGCATGTTGGCTTGTGGTTATGTAGGTAAGGGGAGGATGAGAAATGTCCCTTCAATAATAGAGTCTGTTGAAGATTTTTTCTGTGAAAAAATACTTCTTAATAAGAATATCCTAATAACAGCTGGAGCAACTAGAGAATATCTAGATCCAATCCGCTTTATTTCAAATTCCTCATCAGGACTAATGGGCTATAGTCTTGCAAAGGCTTGTAAACAGATGGGAGCCAAGGTTACCCTAATAATGGCCAACTCACAAATAAATACAAACAATATAAATAAAGATATAATGATAATTAGTGTTTCTACTGTCAAGGAAATGTATGATGCTGCACTTGCCAACTATCCAAAATCTGATATAGTCTTTGCTGCCGCAGCTGTATCAGACTATAAACCGAAGAAATATAGTGAACAAAAAATCAAAAAATCTGATGATACCCTAACTTTAGAAATGGAAAAAAACACCGATATACTATATGAACTCGGGAAAATAAAAACCCGGCAAAAACTAATTGGCTTTGCAGCTGAAAGTGAAAACCTAATTGAAAATGCACTTAAAAAACTAGAACGAAAAAATCTTGATATGATTATAGCCAACAGCCTCTCGAATTTCGGATCCAAGTCCGGTGTTGTAACAATAATATCAAAGGATAATATTACCAATATTCCAGAACAAACCAAGGAAACACTGGCATACGAAATCATTAAAGCTGTAGTAAAGGAGTAAATTAATATGAAAAAAACCTCTTCAACCTTTATAGAAGCTAAATCTAAAGGTGACAAACTAACTTTACTTACTGCTTATGACTACTCAACTGCTAAACTAATTGACTCTTGTAATATAGATGGTATCCTCGTTGGAGATTCCCTAGGAATGGTTTGTCTAGGCTATGAAAATACCTTGAGGGTTTCTATGGATGATATGTTACATCATACCAAGGCCGTTGCTAGAGGTGTTAATGATGCTCTAATAATCAGCGATATGCCATTTATGTCCTATCAAACTTCAGTATATGATGCAATCAAGAACGCAGGTCGTTTGATACAAATTGGTTGTGCCGAAGCTGTAAAACTTGAAGGTGGTACTAATGTTCTTCCTCAAATCGAAGGCATTGTTAAAGCACAGATACCTGTTATGGGCCATCTAGGCCTGACACCACAATCTGTCAATGTATTTGGTGGCTTCAAAGTACAGTGTGTAAATGTAGAAAGTGCAATTTCAGTAATTGAGGAGGCAAAAAGACTTGAAGATGCAGGTGTATTTGCCATAGTTCTAGAATGTATGCCAAAGGAAGTAGCTAGTTTGATTACAGAATCTATAAGTATACCTACTATAGGCATTGGTGCAGGAAAGGGCTGTAATGGTCAAATATTAGTCTATCATGATATATTTGGTCTATACGATGGTAGCCCAGCCAAATTTATTAAAGAATTTGCTAATATTGGAGAACTGACTAAGCAAGGCATCCACGCCTATATTGAGCAAGTAACAAATGAAACCTACCCTGATGATGCTCACTCTTTTAAAATGTCAGAGACAGATTACAAGCATCTGCTTGATGAGTTAAATAGAAAAAAATAGTTTAAAAAATATATAAAAGGAAGTTAAATGGAGACTTTATCAAAAATAAATGAAACAAGAAATTTAATAAAGAAATGGAAAAAACAAGATTTTACAATAGGTTTCGTACCTACCATGGGTTGCTTGCATCAAGGGCATTTGAGTCTAATTGAACAAGCTAAAAAGGAAAATGATAAAGTAATAGTAAGTATCTTTGTCAATCCACTTCAATTCGGACCTAATGAAGACTTCTCCAGGTATCCAAGATCCCTAGATAAGGACCTTGAAGGTTGTAGAAATTTTGGAGCCGACTTAATATTCACACCAAGTCTTAATGAATTGTTACCTGAAAAGAATCTAGTCTATGTTGATGTGGATTTATTAGGAAACAATCTATGCGGAAGTTCAAGACCAGGACATTTCAAAGGAGTCTGTACCATAGTTGCCAAGTTATTTAATATCCTAAATCCTGATAAGTCATATTTTGGAGAAAAGGATGCCCAACAACTAGCAATTATAACCAGAATGGTTGATGACTTGAATTTTAATACAACTATTGTTCCCTGCCCAATAATAAGGGAAGCTGACGGACTAGCAATGAGTTCCAGGAATGTCTACCTCACACCTGATGAAAGACGAGCAGCCACAGTAATTTCAAGAAGTCTTAAAGCCACAAAGGCATTACTCAAAGAAGGTGAAAGAGATCTACTTATTCTAAAAAGCTATATAATCAATTCCCTAAAGACCGAACCCTTAGCCAATATTGATTATGTTGAAATAGTAGATCATAGCACTCTACAATTTATAGAGGAAATAAAAAAACCAATCTTGATAGCTGTTGCTGTCCATTTTGGAAAAACTAGATTAATAGATAATTTAATCTTTAAGGAGGTGTAATATGTACCTTGATATGCTAAAAGCAAAAATACACAGAGCAATTGTAACAGAAGCAAATATAAACTATGTTGGCAGCATCACTATCGATGAAGATATTATGGATGCAGCTGGACTTTTTGAATACGAATTGGTTCATGTTGTTAATGTAAATAATGGTAATCGACTTGAAACCTATACTATTAAAGGCACACGTGGAAATGGTGATATTTGTCTCAACGGAGCTGCAGCAAGATTAGTTCATGTAGGGGACCCAATAATTATCATGTCCTACTGCCAAATTGACAGTAATGAAGCAAAGGACCATAAGCCACAAGTAGTTTTTGTTGACAAGAAAAATAAGATAACTGAAATTAGCAACAGCGAAAAACATGGAGAAATAAAGTAAGGAGTCAACTATGCTTTTAATCATAGATATAGGTAACACCAGCATGATGTTTGGTGTCTATCATGGCACAATACTTCAAGAAAAATTTACAATTAAAAGTCATAAGACTATAACCCCAGATGATCTTGGATTAAGCATAATCCAATACCTCAACCTATTCAATCTTGATAAAAATAAACTAGAAGCTGTAGTAGTAGCTTCAGTAGTACCTCAATTAACTGAAATCATAGAAACTGCAATCAAGAATTACCTTGAAATCCCAACCTATATCATTGGTAGTAATCTAAATATCAATCTTGATACTACCAAATATAAAAGCCAGGCAGGTATTGACCGACTAATTAATGTTTATGGTGGTGTAAGAAAGTATGGTAATAAATTAATTATCATAGATATAGGGACTGCACTTACCATTGATGTAGCTGATGATGAAGGTGCCTTTATAGGAGGTATCATTTTTCCAGGCATCCATAGTCTAAATCATGCATTATCAAAAGATACTGCCAAATTACCGATAATAGATTTAAAAACCCCAGAAGAAATAATCGGGACAACTACAGAAGACTGTATACTTAGTGGTGTCTACTTCGGATATATATTTGCCATAGAAGGCATGATAGAAAAAATGAAGGCCGAACTTCCATATTCTGTAACTGTAATAGCTACAGGTGGATACTCCAGCCTTCTTAAAAATTGTAATAATATTAATATTTTTGATGAAAATCTAACTCTGGATGGAATTAGACTTCTTTATGAAAATAAGTTAAATTTCCTTTAATAAATTAACCATTTCTATAGCTGTTACAGCAGCCTCAAATCCTTTGTTTCCTGCTTTAGTGCCAGCTCTTTCAACTGCTTGTTCTATACTGTCAGTTGTTAATACTCCAAATATTATAGGAACTTCAGTTTCCAGACCTATATGAGCAATACCCTTTGATACTTCATTAGCTACAATATCAAAATGTGGTGTTGACCCCCTAATTACAGCACCAAGACATATAACACTATCATAACGTCCAGTCTTGGCCATTTTTTTTGCAACTAAAGGTATTTCAAAAGCTCCCGGTACCCAGGCAATTTCAATACTACTCTCATCTACTCCATGTCGTTCTAAAGCATCTATGGCACCTGACAAAAGCTTGCTGCCAATAAATTCATTAAATCTGCTGATTACAATTCCATACTTACCTTCACCTGATATTAAATTCCCGTTGAATATTTTCATGTTTCTTCCTCCTAGTCTAATATATGACCCATTTTGGCTTTTTTTGTATCTAAATAATATTTATTTCTTTCATTATGATTCATCTGGATAGGAACACGCTCCACTATTTCCAACCCATAACCTGATAATCCAGTTATTTTTTGAGGATTATTGGTCATTAGTCTAACCTGCCTGATACCCAGGTCATATAGAATCTGAGCTCCAATCCCATAGTCTCGCATATCATCTGGGAAGCCTAACATAACATTAGCTTCAACTGTATCGTAGCCCTCATCTTGCAAGGCATAAGCTTTTATCTTATTTATTAAGCCAATACCTCGTCCCTCTTGTCTCATATATAGAAGAACCCCTTTCCCTTCTTTAGCTATATTTCTCATAGCAGCATCATACTGCTGGCCACAATCACATCTTAGGGACCCAAAAGCATCTCCTGTCAGACATTCTGAGTGCACCCTTACCAACACCTCATCATTTTCTTTTATATCTCCCATGACCAAGGCAACATGATGTTCACCATTTATCTTATTAACATAACCAACTATCTTAAACTCACCATATTTAGTAGGCATTTTCGCTTCTGTAACTCTATCTATCAAAGTCTCATTTTTTCTTCTGTAGGCAATCAAATCCTCGATTGTAATGATCTTCAAGTTATGTTTTTTAACATACTCCATCAACTCTGGGACTCTGGCCATAGTTCCATCTTCATTCATTATTTCACAGATGACACCAGCAGGATAAAGTCCTGCCATCCTGGCCAGATCAACAGCTGCTTCAGTATGACCAGCTCTTTTTAATACTCCACCGTCCTTGGCTTCAAGTGGGAAAATATGTCCTGGTCTAGTAAAATCTTCACCCACACTACCTTCCCTCACAAGATCTAGAATTGTATCTGCTCTTTCCTTTGCAGATATTCCTGTAGTACAGCATTTAGCATCTACAGATACTGTGAAGGCAGTTTCCTTGGGATCAGTATTCAACTTAATCATAGGATGGATATTAAGTTCTTCCAACCTCTGTTTTTCCATAGGCACACATATTAAACCTCTTCCATGGGTAGCCATAAAGTTGATTGCCGCTTGTGTGGATTTTTGGGCAGCCATTAGGAGATCCCCTTCATTTTCACGATCTTCATCATCGACTACTACAATCATCTTTCCTGCTTTTATATCTTCGATAGCTTCTTCTATAGTATTAAATTTCACAATAATACTCCTTTCTTATATAAATCCATTTCTATTTAAAAAGTCCACTGAAAGTTTTTCCCTATCAGCATCCTTAAATTCAATTAACCGTTCAATATACTTTCCTACTGAGTCACATTCTATATTTATCTGATCACCAGTTTTTTTCTCTAATATTATGGTTTCTTTCTTGGTAAGAGGAATTATTGAAACCATAAAACTTGATCGATTTAAGTTCGCTACTGTAAGACTAGCTCCGTCTAATGCTATTGATCCTTTTTTAATTATATATTTCATCAAATTATTGTCTGCTTCAATCCATACTTCTGTGGCATTTTCTTTTTCTTTAAATTCTATTATCTTACCTGTTCCATCAATATGTCCGGTAACTATATGTCCGCCTAATCTATCACCTATCATAAGAGCTCTTTCTAGGTTAACCCTAGCTCCCCTTGATAAGCAACCAAGGTTTGTGACCTTTAATGTTTCAGGCATAAAATCCACAATAAATCCTCTATTGTCAAATTTAGTTACTGTAAGGCATATGCCATTAACACTGATACTATCCCCTAACTTAACACCATCAAGAACCCTAGAACAACCAATCTTCAAAGAACCTGACTTTCCACCTAAAATGATCTCCTCGATAACTCCTATTTCCTCAATAAGTCCTGTAAACATTTACTCACCTTTCTTCCTAACATACCCTTCAATCATAATATCTTCATCAAATATTTTCCTTTTAATATCATAAAGTTCGATAGCCTCGCACATCAGAGCTATTCCTTTTCCTCCTACTGCAGTAGGTGCATTACAACCACCTATTATTTTAGGTGCTATATAGACTTGAACCTTATCTACCAGCTCATTTTCTAAGGCACTATATATCAACTCTGCTCCACCTTCAATCAAGATACTATCGATACCACGGTTACCCAATAACTTAGTCAGACTTTTCAAATCAACTCTGCCATCTTTTTCATCAACCACTAAAACTTCTGCTCCAGTTTTTTCTATTGCTTCAATCCTCAATTGGTCCGCATCTTTTTTAACTGCAACAATTGTCTTTATTTCTGATTCAATTTCAAGTACCTTTGCTGTTGCTGGTATTCTGCAATTACTATCAACAATTATTCTGATTGGGTTTTCACCTTTAATCCCATTATCATTAATCCTGGTTGTCAGACTTGGATCATCAGTTATTACTGTATTTATACCCACCATGATACTACCGACTCTATTTCTTAACTTGTGAACTTCCTGTCTTGATTTATCATTGCTGATCCATTTAGAATCCCCAGTTATCGAGGCTATCTTTCCATCTAAGGTCATGGCATATTTCAAATAAATAAAAGGTATTCCTTTTGTTATATATTTAATGAACACTTCATTTAAGTCCTTGGCTTCTTTTTCTAAAATACCAACGACAACTTCTATTCCACTGTCCTCTAAGATTTTTATTCCTTCACCAGCAACTTTAGGGTTAGGGTCTGTCATTCCAATAACAACTCTTATCACACCTTTTTCTATTAACATAAGTGCACAAGGTGGTGTTTTCCCATAATGTGAACAAGGTTCTAGATTCACATAGATGGTTGCTCCTTTAACCGATTCTTTTGCACTGTTGATTGCTTCAACTTCTGCATGATTACCTCCATAATATCTATGATAACCTTCCCCTATTATCCTTCCATCCTTTACTAACACTGCTCCAACAAGAGGGTTTGGACTAGTTCTCCCCTCACCTTTTCTGGCGAGTTTAATAGCTCTTTTCATATAGTAAATATCTATATTTTTACAATCCATAATAATTCCTCCAAATAAAAAAGCTCTGAAGATTATCTTCAGAGCTCACAAATACACACTAATGTATAAATATCATAATATATACAAATATAAAATACATATATTTATATATACACTTCTCCCATCCAGACTTTACTGTCGGTCTTGGAATTACACCAAGTCAGCCTATTAGGCTCGTGGACTATTACCACCGGTCGGGAATTTCACCCTGCCCTGAAGTTCTTATTCAATTGAATCCATATTAACATAAAGAAAAAACATAGTCAAACTATTATTTTATCTCTCAACTTTTTAAAATTTACTTCTATTGAAAAAATGCCGGCATTATTTCACAAGCTATATACCAAAATGAATATACTATGATTCCAGCCAAGATAATGCCCAAAGTTATTCCTAATAATGCTGACTTCCACATAATAATACCCAATCCCCCAAAAATTCGTTATATATTATATATTAATATTAACATT
>JBGSJN010000100.1:0-6774 GCA_041741995.1 Bacillota bacterium | reverse complement strand
AAAGAAAGGCTGGAAATTATTCTAGTCTTTCTTTATGTCTTTTACTATTTAGTCATACATGATATCATATAAGTAATAATTAATTGGAGGACACCTACTAAATGGAAATACTGCTACTAATATTACTTATAGCACTAAACGCTTTTTTCGCAGCAACAGAAATAGCATTAATATCACTAAATGATAATAAGATAAAACAAATGGCCGAGGATGGAAATAAGAAGGCCAAGAAATTAGTGAAACTATTAGGGGAGCCAAGTAGGTTTCTTGCTACTATTCAAATTGGTATAACTCTGGCTGGTTTTCTTGCCAGTGCTTTTGCAGCAGGTAGTTTTGCTCAACCTTTAGTAAATTTAATAAAAGGCTTTGGAGTACCTGTTCCATCAGCTGTTCTCACGCCAATTGTTGTAGTTTTGATTACTATGATACTTGCCTATTTTACCTTGGTTCTAGGAGAATTGGTACCAAAACGCATTGCTATGAAGAAGTCAGAGAGCATTTCTTTTGCTGTGGTTGGTCCATTGATAATCCTTTCTAAAATCACTTTTCCTTTTGTGAAATTATTGACAGTTTCAACTAATTTCTTTGTCAGATTGTTGGGAGTAGACCCTAATTCAATCGATGATGATGTAACTGAAGAAGAGATTCGAATGATGGTTGACGTTGGTGAAGAAAAAGGAACTATCGACAAGCAAGAAAAATTTATGATAAACAATGTATTTGAGTTTAACAATAAAACAGCTGGAGATATTATGACTCATAGAGTTGAACTTGTAGCTGTACCAATAGGAACCGAATTGCCTGAACTGGTTAGTATCATAAATAAGGAACACTATACCAGAATTCCTGTTTATGAAGGAAATGTAGATAATATTGTTGGGGTATTGCATGTAAAGGACTTATTGAGATTATTAGATGATGGTTTATCAGATTCATTTGATTTGATTGAAAATATTAGAAAACCTCTATATATACCCATACTTAAGAAAACCAATGAGATATTTGTAGAAATGAAGCTGGCCCAGACTCATATGGCAATAGTATTAGATGAATATGGTGGGACAGCAGGAATCATAACTATTGAAGATTTGCTAGAGGAAATTGTTGGTAATATTTTTGATGAGTATGATGAAGAAGGGGATATTGAACTTAAAAAGCTTGAAGAGGATGTTTATGAAGCTAGTGGTTTAATTACCCTGTCAGAACTAGAGGGTACTTTAGGTATAGATTTACCGACAGATGAGTATGATACTTTAAATGGTTTTTTAATAAATTTATTCGGACATCTACCTACTGGTAAAATTGGAGAAGTAGTAAAATATGGTAATATTGAGTTCAAGGTGCTGATTGCAACATACAAGAGAATTGAAAGAGTCTTGATTCACATATATCATGAAGAAACTGAAAATGATGAGATTGAATAATTTAAGGTTAATGATATAACAAATTGTTAGATATAAATAGAATAGATATTAGGAGGAAAAGAAGTGAAAAAAATTGGGATTTTATTAGTATTAATTATGATGATGTTGGTTGTGGTTGGTTGTGGTGCTAAAAATGATAAGTTGTTGAAAGTTGGTACTGAGCCAACATTTCCTCCATTTGAGTTCACAGATGAAAAAACAGGAAAAATTGATGGTTTCGATATAGCTTTGATTACTGCTATGGCAGAAAAAGCGGGTTATGAAGTAGAAATCACTAGTGTTGCTTTTGATGGTTTGATTGCTGCATTACAGTCAGGAAATATTGATATAGTTGCAAGTGCAATGTCAATTACCCCTGAAAGAGAAGAAAGTGTCAAATTTTCTGATCCATACATAGATGCAGGCTTAACTATTGCCGTTACACAAAAGAACGATGATATAAAGGGTGAAACTGACCTTAAGGATAAGGTTGTTGGAGTTCAAATCGGAACAACAGGAGCTGAAACCGCAAATGAGCTAAAGGCTAGTGGTAAAGTAAAAAATGTTAAGACCTACAACACTATTGATGTAGCTTTTCTTGATTTGTTAAATGGTGCTATTGATTGTGTAATCAATGATGGGCCTGTTAATGAAGCATATATGAATAAAAATGAAGGCAAGATAAAGATTGTTGGTGATACGCTAGTAAGTGATCAGTATGGTTTTGCAGTTGCCAAGAGTAATGATAAATTAATGGGCGAATTAAATAAAGCCTTAAAAGAACTTATCGAAGATGGAACTTACGATACATTGGTTGCAAAATATTTCGGGGAATAGTTAAATTCGGGATGCAACATCTATGTATGTTGCATCCTTTGTTTTGAGGTGAAGGGTATGTCTTTTTTAGATCATGCATTAAGGGTATTGCCTCTATTATTAGAGGGGCTGAAGTTATCTATTCTGGTAACTGTAATTTCAGCTATTATTGGTATTTTTCTAGGGCTTTTCATAGGTCTTGGAAGACTGTCAAAGAAGAAAGTTATTAAATGGCTGGCTTCTGTTTATGTTAATTTTATTAGAGGGACTCCGCTTTTAGTTCAATTGTTGATTATTTATGCGGGTATTCCTCAGATTATTATGTTTATAACAAATCAACCAAGTCCTATGTCTCCTATAGCTGCGGCTATTGCTGCTTGTAGTTTAAATAGTGCTGCTTATGTTGCGGAGATTTTTAGAGCTGGTATTCAGTCTATTGACAATGGTCAAATTGAAGCTGCTCGTTCCTTGGGCTTAACTAAGAATCAAGCTATGGCTCAAGTAATATTACCACAGGCATTTAGACGGATTATTCCTCCTCTTGGTAATGAGTTGATTACTCTTTTAAAGGAGACTTCAATTCTTTCAGCTATTGGTTTAGAGGAAATGATGCGTAAGGGTCAGTTGTATGTAGCTAGTACTTTCCAGCCGTTTCCAGTTTATATAACTGTGGCACTTTGTTATTTTGTTATAGTGCTTTTAATTTCTAAGGGCTTGTCTCTTTTAGAGAGGAGGTTGAGGATTAGTGTTGAAGATTAATAATTTACATAAAAGTTTTAAGAATTTGAAGGTACTTAAGGGTATTACAACTGAGATTCATCCTGGTGAGGTTGTTTGTGTTATCGGACCTAGTGGTAGTGGCAAGAGTACTTTTCTTCGCTGTTTGAATAGGCTTGAGGAAGCAACTTCCGGTGAAATTTTTGTTGAGGGTATCAATATTAATGATAAAGGTGTTGATATTAATAAGATTAGGGAAGAAATGGGGATGGTATTCCAGCGTTTTAACTTATTTCCTCATAAGAAGGTTATTGATAATATTATGTTGGCACCAATGAAGGTAAGAAAGTTGAGTAAGGAAGATGCTAGAAAGTTAGCACTTGCTCTTTTAGATAAGGTTGGTTTGTCTGATAAGGTGGATAGTTATCCTGATCAGTTATCTGGTGGTCAACAGCAACGTGTGGCTATTGCCAGAGCACTTGCTATGGAGCCTAAGGTTATGTTGTTTGATGAGCCTACTAGTGCATTGGATCCTGAGATGGTTGGAGAGGTGCTTCAGGTTATGAAGACTTTGGCCAAGGAGGGTATGACTATGGTGGTTGTTACTCATGAGATGGGTTTTGCCAGGGAAGTTGGTACTAGAGTTTTGTTTATGGATGACGGTGTTATTGTTGAAGAGGGTACTCCTATGGAGATGTTTACAGATAGTAAGCATGCCAGAACTCAGGAGTTTTTAAGTCGTATATTGTAGTTTTTCAGGAACCGGGTGACTGGTTCCTTTATCATAATTTAATTATGTTTGGTTGAAGGAGGTATCTTATGTATAATTTTGATTATTTTAATCCTACTAAGATTTTGTTTGGTAGGGACAGGTTATCTGAGCTTAGTTGTGAGATTCCTAGTGATAGTAGGATTATGTTGGTTTATGGTCAGGGTAGTGCTGTTAGAAGTGGATTGATTGATAGGATAAGGAAAATATTGGGTGATAGGATAGTTGGGGAGTTTTTTGGTATTGAAGCAAATCCTAGGTATTCTACTTTGTTGAAGGGTGTAGAAAAAATTGAGGATTGTGGTGCTGATTTTCTTTTGGCTGTTGGTGGTGGTTCAGTTATGGACGGGACTAAGTTTATGGCTTTGGTTAGTCAGTATGAGGGTGATGATTTGTTATCCTTTTTGAAATCATATAGTATTGGATCTTGTGTTGAGACAGCTTTGCCGCTTGGTGTTATTTGTACTTTACCGGCTACTGGTTCTGAGATGAATTGTGGTGGGGTTATTAGCCATGAGGATGGAAAGTTCTACTTTAGTAGTCCTTTGGTATATCCTAGATTTTCTTTCTTGGATCCTACTTTGACTTTTACCTTGCCACGTGAGCAGGTTGCTAATGGTGTGGTTGATGCTTTTGTGCATATTATTGAAGGATATGTGACTAAGAATGTTGAGGCTAGATTTCAAGATAGAGCTTGTGAAGGTCTGCTCCGGACTTTAATTGAAGTTGGTAAGAAGAGTATGGATAATCCTGAGGACTATGATGCAAGGGCGAATTTGGTTTGGTGTTCTACTATGGCTTTAAATGGAATGCTGGCTGTAGGTACTCCTGAGGATTGGAGAGGGCATATGTTAGGTCATCAGTTGACTGCTAGTTTTGGTTTTGATCATGGTAAGAGTTTAGCGATTGTTATGCCTGCTTTGTGGTCTGTTGCAAGAGATGAGAAAAGGGCTAAAATATTACAGTTTGGTGAGCGTGTTTTTGATATTGTTGGTGAGTTTAGTGATGAAAATACAACTATTGATAGAATTATTGATAGACTAAGGGCGTTTTTCGAGAGTTTGGAGGTTAAGACTCATTTTAGTGATTATGGTATGGGTCAAGATGCGGTAGAAGTTATTCTGGCTGGTTTGGCAAAGTATGGACAAGGTGATCCTGTCTTTAATAGATGTGTTCTAGAATTGGCTATTTAAGGAAGTTGTTTTTTGGCAGACCGAAGGTTTTTAGGTTTTCTTTTCTTTTGTATAGTTCGTTTACTTTAATTAGTAGGAGATTGATGTCTACTCCGAGCATACTTGCTACTTGGTAGACGTCAAAACCTTCCTTGAAACAAGTATAGACTACTTCGTCATCTAGAAGTAGCTCGCTGGCAAATATGTTGGCTTCGTATTCTGGTTTTGATTTCATGTCATAAAGTACGAATTCTTGGAAGATGCTGCTTTTCAGGTATACTCTGTGTAGTAGATCATGTCCTAGTTCATGGGCGCAGACCAAGTGCTGCATCTCTGAGGGCAGGTTGCTGTTGATAAAGATGTAGCGGTTTCTTAGGATGACTTTGTACATTCCCTTTAGGTTCAGGAAGTCATCTCGAAATATTATATTGACACCAAGTTCCTTGGCTAGTGCGAAGGGATCTCTGGTGTCATATTTTTTTAAAAGAGTCTCTACAAGTTTAAATATTTTCTGTTCTTTTTTCATTATTTGTTCCTATATTTCTTATTCTTTTCCTTTGCATCAATGTAGGCTTCGGTTATGGCTTGGAAGACTGCTTCTTTATCTTCGTCTCCTAGTTCTCCTCCGGCAAAGAGTGCCTGTATTTCTAATATTAGTATGTCTGCAGGTTTAAAATCCTGACTGGACATCAGGGCTGTCATGCTTGTTCTTAGTGCTCTGGCAAGTCTTGATAGGATGGCCACATCCTTTGGGTGTCTGTTGTTACTCTCGTAGTTTTGAATTGAGCGTGTGGTTACTCCTACCTCTTCAGCTAGTTCCCTTTGGCTCAGGCCCTGTTTTTTTCTTAGTTCTTTTAGTGTATCTCCAAATAGCATTTCCAAGTCTCCTTTATGTGAACGATATTTCGTTATGTTTAGTTTATCTTTTTATCACATTGTTGTCAAGGATGTTTTTGTATTATTGAGAGAAAAAGTAATCACCCCACTAGTATAGGGTGATTACTTTGAGTCATTAGATTTAATGATCTTATTTGCTACATTAGTTGTACACCATGCAACAGAGTGATTACAATTAATATTATATATCCTACTGTAAAATAAATCAATAATAAATTGAAAAAGTATTAACTGAATATATATAAAGTTATAGAATATTATTATGTATGAACGTTTATTCGCTTATCCGGTATATGGTGTAGATAGTTTAATACAGAGTGGTTATGCATTATCTTTTTTAAAATCGAAAGATTGAGGAAAGGAGGTGTTGCCGATGAGTATTTATGAATCATTGAAAATAATGATCATGTTTGCTGAATTGGTTGTGTCTATAATAGGCACAAAAAAGTAATCACTCTGCTAGAACAGAGTGATTACTAGGTAACTCTAGTTTTCATTTTGCATAACCATTAAATGGTTACTATCTACCCATATTATATATCCATGTATTATTCTTGTCAATTATGAATGTTAAGGAAGGGTGGTGAATATATTGAATCTTGATTTTTGGGAGGTTATTCTTCTCATAATGCAGTTGACTCTATTGGTACTGGTAGTAAGAAATACCAAAACAAAGAAAAAGGACTAGAAGAATGATAACTACCCTGATGTTACAGGGTGGTTATTTTTTATGTGTGAATTCCTTTAAATTTGATTTGACGATGTTTTCTAGTTCCTTAGTGTTATCATCAGCAGTTTCTGTAAAGACAAAACCAAATACCGGGTTTATTTCAGGATCAAGTTTTCTGATACAAAGGACTTTACTGAAGAAATCATTCAGGCTGTCATAATTAAAAGTATCACCGCTAATATAATCTTTGTACTTATCTAAAACTATTAAACTAAATATCTTATGCTCCTTGTTCTGGAGCAGTTTGTTCCAATCTGGTTTGATATTGTT
>JBGSJN010000099.1:0-24809 GCA_041741995.1 Bacillota bacterium | reverse complement strand
ATATATGAATAATTTTCTGTTGGCTTTCATTAATTTTGCCAATAAATCTTCATAGTCATTCTTCAAGGATACAATTCTGTCTTCAGCATTGTCCTTTAATGCTTCAATTCTATCTTCAGCATTATCTTTTAATCCTTCAATCTCCTTTAATATTAGATCAAGAGCTGAGATTTCATTTCTTGTATAGATAGCCTTATTGATTGTAAATAATAAGTCTACAAACATAGTCGGTATGATTATGTATTTTAATAAACTTAAAAGCCCTGTGTTTTCTAATAATTCAGGTATGCTTTCAAAGATAGGATGGATAAAATATATAAATAGATAAGCAAGTATTGTCCAGTAAATTGAGAATTTCAGGGAAATTCTTCCATTGATGTTTAAAAAATTGCTACTATAGTCCCAAAGTCTTAAACCTAACAATTTTTCCATTAAATAGCCTGTCACATACTCCAATATGCTAATTATTAAAAAAGAAGCAGGTAAAAATATCAATAAATTATCTTTTATCGGAAGCAGGAGTACTAGTAAAAATATTGCTCCTACACCATAAATCGGACAGTATGGCCCATAAAGTAAACCTGGATAAACCAGGCTTCTGGTAACAATTGACCTATATACTGTTTCTAATAAAAATCCTAATGAACTATAGAAGATGAAATAGAAAAACAGTTGATTAAAATCCATTAAAATTCTCCTCTGGCTTTTATATACCTAGTCCCCACTACTAGTAATAATCCTATACAAAAGATTGCTATAGATACATATAAATAGATACCTTTTTCATTAACAGGCAATTCCTTGGATTCTTTTATTGTAAATTGTTGTTCATAGATTGATGGCGTATTTTCTTTGTCACCAAATGAATTATTTGGTCCACCAGATATTGTGGTCCTAAGGATGTAGTCACCTACCGTATCCAGAATTTCTCCTTCTATATTTACATAATCTCCATGTATAGTTCCAACAAGCTCTTCTTCTGTTCCATCAGGTTTTATCAGGATCTGATTAATATTAAAACCAAGATCCAGTGTATATATTTCTAATCCTCGAAGCTTTAATTCTTGATGGATTATTCCACTATTATCGATTGTTTCATTATAGCTTTGATTATATAGATAGACAGCTTTAATTCCACTTATCTTATTGAATAATTGGATATCCATATTATGAATATGATTATTTGAAAAGTCCAAGAAATATAGTTTTTTCAGACTTCCTATTTCCCAGGGTATTTCTTGTAGTTTATTTTTCCCAAGGTCCAGGATGGTTAAATTACTTAATTCTCCTATTTTCTTTGGTAGTTTTTCTATCAGGTTATTTTCAAGAACTAACATTTCCAGTGAATTTAAACCTGAAATTTCTACAGGTATCTCAACAATCATATTATTTTGTAATTGAAGTTGTTCTAGTTTAGTTAATTTTTTAATTTCTGTTGAAATCTTAGTGATTCTATTGCCACTAGCATCTAGTACTTCTAGATTATTCAGATTCGTGATACCTGATCCTAGGTCGGTTATTTGGTTGTCATTGATTATTAGTATTCTAAGATTTTGAAGTGTACCTAGTTCGTTTGGTATTTCTACTATTTCGTTGCCGCCTATATCTAGCATTATGAGATTTTTAAAGACTTCAATTCCAACTATACTTTTTATCCCAATGGCATTTACCATTAGGCTTTTTATTTCTTCAGCTTCAGTAGAGCTGATTGTATCAGTTTCTTTTTTATCTAAGATGGTGCAGATCTCATTCCTTAGGATTTGATCAGGAAATTGTTCAACCATTGTTTTTACTTCTTCAGCTTTAATAGGGCTTAGTAAAGTTCCCAAAAAGCTTATGGTTAGGACAAATATCAGCATTAATATTTTCTTCATATTCATACACCTGTCTTTTCTTGATTTATTAATAATATCTTATTAATTATATCATTAAGGTAGGTATTTAAAAAGAAAAAAGAAGGATTGAAAATCAATTCCTTCCTCTTTCTTTTAATATTTTATATATTTATTTATATATCGTACAATTTTGACAATTACCACCACATGAGTTGTCTTTCTTTTTGTGGAAGAATACTCTTTTCAGGCTTAGTCCAACTGCAGAAATGATAAATGCATATATCAGTAAATCTTTCATTAATCATTCCTCCTTTTATCTCCTGTAATAAGTTTAGCATTCTTAACTTTTATTGTCAATTATCTTGATTCCTTATTATTTCCGTCATCTCTTCACCTATTGCAGTCGTAATGACAACACAACTTTTAAAGCCGGCAGCAACATATAAGCCTTCAAGACTTGTCTTGCCAAATATTGGTTCCATATCCTTTGTATAGGGTGAGGCTACAGAAAATGTTCTAAGTATCTTCAAATCTCTTAATGCAGGATAAAACCTGGCGCCGAGACCAGCCATTTTTCTTAAATGAGTCTTTGAAGGAAAAAACTTAAGTTCATCTGGGTCTTCTGGTCCAATACTACCTGTTTCTCCTATCAAGAAGTTACCGCCCTTGCTTTGCATCATTGCCAAGGCACAGTTACTGGAATCTCCATGGGCATCTGTAAAGAATGCAGCTGATGATAAAAAATTGTTCATCATTGGTTTAACTGCTTCTGTTACAAAAGCTTCTCCTTTAATATATTCTACAGGTATATCGATTCCTGCTAGTTTACCTAGTTTTTTAGAATGAGCTCCTGCTGTTATTATGACATGCCTGCTATATATTTTTTCACCATTTTCTAAAACAACCCCTTTTATAACATCTCCAGTTCTAAGATAGTCAACGACCTTGGTCCATTCTCTGACTTCAAGTCCAAATTCCTTACCTTTATTCACAAATCCATATACTAGTTTCCATGGGGTTAACCTTCCCTGTGTCATGTATGAAGCTCCCTTTAATATTTTTTCATCAATATAAGGTTCAATTTTTTTTATGTCTTGGGGATTTAGAAATTCTACTGGTAAGCCATAGTCTTTTTTTTCTTGATAGAGTTTATCCAATTCATTCATTTCCGCATCGTTTTCAGCTACTATAAGACTCCCTATTTCTTTTAAATCAAGATTGCAACCTAGGGTTTCTTCTAGTTTCATTGCCCCTTTAAAGCCTCTTAAAGTTCTTTCCATACTAATTCCCATATTAGAGTCCTGAACTTGTATACAGCCATAATTGGCCCCACTGGAGCCTGATGCTAATTCCTTTTGTTCAAGAAGCATAGTCTTATAGCCTGCTTGGCTTAAATGGAAGCTGATTGAAGATCCAAAATAACCTCCACCAATGACAATTACATCATAGTTATTGTTCATCATCTTTTACCTCCATATCTCTTATTGTAATTGGAGTATAGGGGAAATTCGGTTTATCCTCTACAACTGCTTCTATGCCCTGGCTTTTTAATATTTTAATAATAATTGGAGCACATACTCTACCCTGACAACTACCCATGCCGGCTCTGGTGTATTTTTTTATAGATGAGATACTATGGCATCCAGCTTTTATGGCACTTATGATTTCTCCATAGGTTATTTCTTCACATCTACAAATAATTATTTTATCTTCCATTAAACTGCCTCCTGACTATCCCTCTGGTTCTATTTAAATCTTCCAGGTGACCCCTGACTACTATCAATGTAGTTTTGTTAAAGGCTTTTTTATCTATGAAATCCTTAACTTCTCCAATTCCCAGGATATTTCCGTACTCATCAACCAGATTTATCTTTTCTCCTATTTCAGGTCTTTCACTAAATTCATAAGGGAATATTAGTTCTTCAAGTTCTTCATTTAAATAAAATAAAGCTTGTCCAGGACAATTGGCTACGCATAAAAGGCAACCTATACAATTTTCCTGTTTAAATTCTGGAAGGGCGGTTAGTGTTTTTTTAATTATTGCTTTTTTACCACAAGAAGCAGCACAAGGATTACAAGGGATTTCTTGTTGGCAATAGATTATAATTTTATGCTTCATGGTGATGCCTCCTAAGTATTTCTTGTTTGAAGTCTTTTCTTTTTTGGCCAAAGAAACCACTTCTTAATTCAATTAGTCTTTGATTTATTACTTCTATATCTGAATCAGCAACTAAATATCCTAGATTTTGGGCTGCTGCTAGTCCGGCTATTCTACCTTCATCTAGTGCTGTACTTGCTTCTTCAATCGCAGTTAGGTCACCAGCTACAAATATATTTTTTTTTGTTGTTTCCATTCTATTGTCATGGAGTGGAATCATTCCACCAAAAGCTTCGTTATATATAGTCTTACACCCTAGACTGGCAGCTATTCTACTATTGGTTCTTAGTCCAACTGCTAGTATTATAGTGTCGCAATTAATTGTTTTTTCGTGACCATCATTCAATCCTACAATTTTTCCACCGATTACATGATCTTTTCCAAGTGCTTCAACTATTGTATGACTAGTGTATAAGGGTATTCCTAGTTTTCTTATTTTATTCAAGTGTACTTCATAGCCTGTTATATTTTCTTGGAATTCTACAATTCCTTTTATTTTCATGCCTGCTTGTATTAGTTGGTAGGCAGTTATGAGGCCAACGTTGCCGGAGCCTATTACAAGAATTTCATGTCCTACTTGTATTCCATGTATATTGGCAAAGGTTTGAGCACAGCCTGCAGTCATAACACCTGGTAGGGTCCAATTTTTAAAAGGTAGGCCTTTTTCTATGCCCCCTGTTGCTAGTATTATGGCTTTGCTTTTTATCAATTCTAGTCCACTTTCTTTATTTAGTATTATCTCTACTTCATCTGTAAAGCCTTGACAGATGGTTTCCCCCATATAGTGAACTCCATTGGCTAATGCTTCTCCTATTAGTTTTTCCCCTATTTGATTTCCTCTAAGGCCGGCATAGTGTTCCTTGGATCCGAAAAACTTATGGATTTGCTTGAAAAGTTGTCCTCCAGGGAGTTTGTTTTCATCTACTAGTAGAACTTTAGCTCCGGTTTTACTTGCTTCTATGGCTGCGCCAAGTCCTGCTGGTCCAGCTCCGATTATTACTATATCCCACATTTTAATCACCTAGTCCTTGTGTTTTTATGTTTTGGTTGGCTTTAAGTTTTGTAACACAGCTTTTTATGTTAGGTACTCCGTCTACTATTACGCTACAGTCAGTACATTGTCCAATGCCACAAAAGAGGCCTCTTTTTTCCTTGTTTTTATTTGTTATTCTAAAGTATTTTACTCCATTTGTAATGAGAGCTGCTGCTATAGTGTCACCTTCTTTGCCAAATAATTCTATACCATTGAATTTGAAAGGAACCCCCTCTCTCTTTTCAAAGTCAATTATTGGATGTTTTTCAATTCTGTTCATTTAAAACTCCTTCCTAGAAAAAAACGACCCACACTGCATCAGCAGTATGGGTCGTTAACCATTTATCAAATATTCTATTAACTAAATTGTATACCATGATCTAATTGATTACAAGAGTTCAAGCAGATTAATTTAATTTTACAGCTTTTGAATAATCTGTTTTTAAAAATTCTCCGTCTTGTAAGTAGATGTGACCTGATGAGTAGTTGTCTCCATCTATTGTTAATATGACTTTTTCTCTAGTGTAGTAGCCTCCAAAGGTATTTACAATAGAGTTAAGCAGCATGGTTTCATAGTATGCACCTGCATTCATTTCTGTTATAAAGGCCATGTTTAAGTCTATGTGGACTGTTTCATATTTATCTAAATATAAGGACATGACTTTTGTATTTGGTGTTAGTACATTTCCTATGCCTAGATTTTTCATGCCATCTGTGTAGTTTGATTTATAGGCACTTTCAAGTACTTGTCTTGTTATGTCGTTGGTGCTAAATGCTACATCTGCATTTACATAGTAGTATTTATCCTTATCAAGGTTTGGATAATAGAAGTTAACTTTAGTTTTATATGGTGTGTTTTTTTCTATTTTTTCAAGTGATGAGCTAATTTCATCAGTTCCTGCTATATATTTACTTTGTACCAGACCAACATCTTTTGCATAGTAGTCCTTGGTAATACCGTTTGCATCGGTTGTAGTTACCTCTATGGCTTCGTATTCACCATATGGTACTGTTACCTTGATGTCTGTTCCTGTTATTTCTCTTTTATTACCATTTGTAAGTGTCCAACTATTGCCTTTTTCAAGTGGTTCCTGGATTAGGATGTCTTCACTTAATTCTCCAAGAAGTGTTGGGTTTCTTAGGTAGTCTTCTCTGTAGTAGGTTTCTCCCTTAGTATAGAGAGTTTTAAGGACTCCATCTTTTAATTCATAGATTTTGGCCAAGGATGTCCCAGGGTTATCTACTCTTGTTTGAAATTTATCATTTAAGGTATAGTCAATAAAGCTTGAATACTCTGCAAATTCATTACCGTCGCCTTTATAGAAATAGCGGGTATTTTCTTCTACTGGGTAGTAGTCAGCTAGTTTTAGTTCTTCTTTATTGTCATTGTTATTATCCTCGTCCTTATTGCAGCCAAATGTAAATAACAACAGCATCATGACGATTATTGTGAATAATTTTTTCATGGTAGTCACCTCAATTCAAAATCTTCATATATTAATTATATCATATACTAAACACCATTAAAATAAAGGAAAATCCCGCACATTTATGAGCAGGATTTCTTTATTAATATTTTATTTTGCATCGTAGTTTGTTACAAAGTTGCCGTTAACATCTGTGAAGCTGCCCATTATGATCATTATCAAGTCTATTAGTTGTCCAATTCCACAAAAACCTCCGGTAACTAGCCATAGTATTCCTGTTCCAGTTTTTCCAACATAAAAACGGTGTATCCCTAAGTATCCTACAAATATACATAGCAGTAATGCTATAAGTCTTGATTTTGGTGATTCCATGTCTTTTCCACCTTTCAATAGTACTAATTATTAAGCATTCCAGTTAGTTATTGCATTGCCTTCGCTGTCTGTAAAGCTACCAACAATTATCATTATTAAATCTACTAGAGTTCCTATTCCACATAATCCTAGAGTAAATAACCATAGTATCCCTGTTCCAGTTTTTCCAGCATAGAAACGATGTATTCCTAATGAACCTACAAAGAAGCATAGGAGTAGAGTTGTCAGTCTTGATTTTGATGATTCCATATTTTTTCCACCTTCCAAAATGATTTAATATAATAATTATATTCTCCAGTTCTATACTAGTCAATCAATTTTCTTTTTTCTTTTAATAAGCAGGTAATATATAATATAGCCTACTGCTGCACCGGTTATATTGAAGATAATGTCATCAATATCACTGACTCCGTTTTTGAATAACCATTGGAGTGTTTCTATACTTAGTGAGATAAGACCTGCCAATAATATGGTGACCAGAAAGTTGAATCTTTTTGCTAGTATTATGCCCATTGGTATAAACCAGAAAATATTGCCGAAGAATGGATATATAAAAGTCCACCAGCCGCCTCTTAGTTGATAGAAGGTCCAGGTCCAGGGTTCCATTTGCCAGGGTTTTCTCTCGCGAGTCCAATTGATACCCTCCCTGATTACTGTTATTTGGATTAGAGCACTCAAATAGAAAATAGCCATTACGGAAAAATATCTGATTTTCGTTTTGGTTATTTTATGAATGATCACATAGATGATCACAACTATTAGTGCAAAAATAGCAGCTCTCACTAAGTAACTAAGAATACCCTCTAATGACATAGTACCTCCTAAAGAAAAAGGTGAAGCTAGCTTCACCTGTATAAACTATCTATTATCTTATTAAATTTGAATAAATTCTAGTATCCATATGAACCAAAACCAGCAGAGAATATTGCAGCGAAAAATAGTGCGTATAATACCATTACGACTAAAGACATGGCAATAGAAACAATGACGGCTATTCCAAACATTTTCATATATTTTCCATAAAGGTCAATTACCTCTTCATAATCTTCTGTAGTAATAGGATCTTGTTTCATACTAATTCTCTTTAATTCGTCAGTTGCATTGTTTAGTTTAATGTAGCCTAGTAGCATAAGTATACCAGCAGGTATACCAACACATGACAACATTGTAAATATACTTGTAATAAAGCCAAAGATTGAAACAATACGACCCCAGGTTAATGCGTCCTTGATTTTCAAATTCATTTTATTCACCCTTTCAAGATTATTTCATTTATTGTATCACATATTAATCCTACTTTAAAATAAAATAGCATCAATTTATCTAATTACATCCTTCTCCAGCACTTTATCAATTTTAATAATATGGTCACACTCCTTAGCTACTTCTGGATTATGCGTTACAATAAGGACTGTTTTACCCACCTTTTTCAACCTTTGTAGAAAGCCCATAACCAAACGAGCATTTTTTTCATCCAGGGAACCTGTAGGCTCATCAGCTAATATTATTTCACAGGGTTTTAGCAGGGCTCTGGCGATGGAGACTCTTTGTTGTTCTCCACCACTTAGTTGGAATACTTTTTTGTTGCTAAAGCCTCCTAAACCAACACCAACTAGTATGTCATTCTTTAACTTCTCCTTCTCAGCTTTACTACTAATTACATACTTCAACCCAATATCCAGGTTATAGTCAACCGACTCATTATCAATTAAAGCAAAATTCTGAAATAAATAATTAATCTTAGTTCGCAAGAATCTGGTCTTTTGTCCAAGGTTTCTTTCTCTGATAGCTTCATTTTCAATAAATAATTTGCCACCATCGGGTTTCTCTAAAAGTCCTATGATGTTTAGGAGTGTGGTCTTGCCTGAGCCGCTTTCTCCTACAATGGCTGTCATGCTGCCTTTTTCTATTTCTAGACTAACATTCTCTAAAACTTTCTGTTCCCCGTAGTTTTTAGTTATTTCACATAGTTTTATGATTGTCTCCATTTTAGTTTCCTTTCAATATGTCCTTGATGTTTCTTCTTTCATAAATTCTGATAAAAATATATGTAGCTACTAGATCTAGAATCACTATTCCTAATAGCAATAATGCCAGTGCTTTAGTTTCTAAAACGCTCCCTCTCACAAAGTAGAAGGTTGGCAGAAATAGGATATAGAATAAAATTGTCCTCAGTAGCTTCTTACTATGCCTACCCCAAAAACTATACCCGTTTAAGAACTTGATGCTTAGGTCCATTTTTTCTTTTTCCATATATATCATGATGGCATATGCTATTAGTACCGCTATGGTTATTCCTGCTATCCCAAAGATTACTGCAATTTGACTCAGGATCCCCAAGTACATATTGACTTGTCCTGCTACATTGCTATAGGCACTATAGGCATCATAATAGTAGGCTTCCAGACCTAGTTCATCTACCTTGTCACTTATAGCTAAGAATGGTTCCACCGGATTATTGACCTTTATGAAATAACCTGAATTATTGCTTATTTCGGCATATATATCAGTGCTCTTGGTGCTGACTTCAACAATTCTATCATAGACAATATTATTTGATTCTGGGTGTACACTCAAATCATAAGTAAAATATCCTTGTCCGTTTTTTATGATTATTACTTCAATCGTATCAAATTCTTTGCCAAAATATTCTGGTGCAAGTTCATGAGCTGTTTGCTGTTCCTTTTTTCTAGTTTCTCTTGCTTGTTCTGGCATATCATTAAGTGAATAATAATTCTTTTCAAAAGTAGTAATAATTCTTTTCTCTAAATATGCATATTTTTCAGGAACTAATATGTAGTTGACGTTTTTATTTTCGTCAATAGTAACAATCCTTCCTTTCCAATCATATATAGAATGTTTTTTTAAGTAATTATTATTTACTAATACTGTGTTGTCTATAACGTTTTCTTCTTCGCGTTTCTTGGGATCACTATTTACACTATCAGTTACATCCTTGACTTGTATTTGAATCCCTCCCATTTCATTTGCGTAAACATAAAGTTTCTTGTTTTGAACCATATTCCAAATCATATCGTCAAAATCTTCATCAGGATTATCATAATGCAAACCAACTTGTGCATAATCTATTGAAGATTCCCACTTCTGGTAATTTTCAAAGTAGAAACTATAAACAGGAACATATAACTTTAAGCCGGATATGAATAAACTAATTAAAATAAAAGTAAATATAAGCTTGAAACCCAGGCTGAATCTTTTAATAATATGGACTGGTTTTTTATTCTTGATTGCTGTATTCATCTTCATCCTACTTATGAAATTCAACGAAATAAGTAATATAAGACATATTATTACAAATAGTATAAATGTAATAATAAATGATTTAAATACAAGTTCTATATATAAGATATTTCTAAACTTAATAAATGTAAAACCTAATATCAAATAACTGATAATTACACTTATTAAATATAACCCGCCTATTCCTTTGTAGTAATCTAACTTTAAGCTCCTCTCACTATAGCCATTTAGTTTTTTTACCCCAATATCCTTGTATCGAGAAATCAGGTCAAAAACCACTACTAAAACTGATAAAAGGAAAACAATAATCATTGGAATGATTTTTAAAATGGGGGGAATAACCACCCTGTCATTATTAAAATTCTTCTCTAATTTAACATTCACACCTAGCTCACTTTTTAGTTCTGATACAAAGGCCTCAGCCTTTGATTTATCAATATTTAAACTATAGAATCCAGACAAGGTATATTTGATCTCTTTTAAGTTTTCAAAGGTCGCTATTTTAAAGTAAATATCTGGATCCAAGACCAAAATAGAACCAATTCTTTGATTATTATCATTATTCAAAGAATCAAGATAGCTCATACTTGTATCATAGTTGCCGATGACATCTCCTTTTACTCTAATATCCTTAAATAAATCGCTGCTATCCTTTAAATAAACAAACTTCACTAATTTTTGTTTTTGGTCGGGAGCATTATTGTAAACACTGAATAACAGATCAGCTTCATATTTTTTTGTAACCTTTTGTATTTTATCTATAGTTGAAATTCTTACTTGATCATTGATACCTTTATCAATATGAATAGTGAAATTCTGATATTCACCACTTTTTGATATTCTTTCATTTATATTGGTATTCTCCAAGTCATAAAATATAAAGAAAGAGAGGAGAATATTGATAATAAACAAACTCACTAATATTTTACGCACCGGATCACCTCTCTTTTAAATAAATTTACCATTAACTAATAGCTAAGATAATCATAATAGGAACGATGAGAATCAGCGTACTTATAGCTTGTTTTTGCATTTGCCCAGGTATTATGTGCAGCCCATCTTTTATTGTTAATTGTTATAACACCTATTGAATAGACATATAGATTATCCTGCATAGCTGTAGATCTATGCCAGTTCGGATGCCAATAATTTGAATACTGGCTAGTTTGCCATGTCCAATTATAATCCACTCCATAGTCCCAAAGACCTCCACCAGCATTTACCACAATTGCCTTAGCCGGATTAGAAATGACCAAACCCAAACTAAGAAGCAACATAGTACCCAGAATAATTTTAAACTTTTTCATAACATTCTCCTTTCTTTAAAAATATTTATCTATTGCAATAGATAACAAAATCACGAATCTTATCCATATTCATTTCATAATATATACTTTTAATTACCTTTTAAAATGTCCTTTATATTTCTTTTTTCATAAATACTAATGAAAATATATGTAGCAAATAGGTCTAGAATCACTATTCCTACTAGCAATAATGCTAATGCCTTTGTTTCTAAAACACTACCTCTCACAAAGTAGAAGGCTGGTAGGAATAGGATATAGAATATAACTGTCCTAAGCAGCTTCTTCCCATGTCTTCCCAAGAAACTATACCCATTTAAGAACTTGACACTAAGGTCCATCTTTTCTTTTTCCATATATATCATGATGGAATATGCAATTAGGACTGCTATGGTTATCCCTGCTATAATGAATACGATAGCTATCTGACTTAATACTCCCAAATACATATTTACCTCACCCGCAACATTACTATAGGCACTATAGGCATCATAATAGTAAGCTTCTAGCCCAAGTTCATCCACCTTTTCACTAATGGAAAGAAAAGGTTCCTCTGGATTGTCCACCTTTATAAAATAACCAGTATTTGTACTAATATCACCAATCTTGTATGCACCCTTAGTATTAATGTCAATAATTCTATCATAGACCATATTTTTTGATTCTGGATGCACATTCATATCATAAGTAAAACAACCCTGACCATTTTTTATGACTATAATTTTTATTCTATCTGGTTCATGACCAAAAAGTTCAGGCGCCTTTTCATTTAATACTTGCTGCACTCTTTTAATGTCTTCTTCAAGCTGCTTCGGTATATCATGAAACGTAATATAATAATTTTCATAGGTATTAATAATTTGTTCCTCTAGGTAGGCATACTTTTCAGGAACAAGAAAAGTATGTACAGGTTCATCTTCATCGATAGAAACTACTTTTCCACTTAAATCATACATGGGATGTTTTTTTAAATAATTGTTATTTACGAAGATGGTATTATGTATAATATCTTCTTCTTCACGTTTCTTTGGGTCACTATTATCGCTATTACTAAAATCATTGATTTCAACTTGTATTCCCCCCATTTCATTAACATAAAGATAAAGTTTCTTGTGTTGAATTAAACTCCATATCCTCTCATCAAAATCTTCATTCTCATTATAATAATGTAAATCAACCTGAGCATAATCTATGGCAGCTTCCCACTTCCTGAAATTTTCGAAATAAAAACTATAAACAGGCACATAAAGCTTCAAGCCACTGATGAACAAACCAATTAGAATAAAAGTAAATATCAGCTTAAAAACCAGGCTAAATCTTTTAATGATATGAACTGGCTTTTTGTTCTTAATTGCTGCAGAAATCTTTATCCTTCTTATAAAACTCAGGGAAATAAGCAGAATAAGACATATTAAGATAAACAATATACCTGTGATCAAGAGTGATTTAAAGACAAGTTCCACATAAAGGATATTTCTAAATTTAATATATAAAATTCCCAAAATAGAATAACTAATTATTACACTAATCATATATAACCAGGCGATTCCCCTATAGTAATCTAGCTTCAAGATATTTTCACTATAGCCATTAAGTTTTTTCACACCTATGTCCTTGTATCTGGAAATCAGGTCAAAAACTACTACCAATACAGATAGAAGAAAAACAATAATCATTGGAATAATTTTTAAAACAGGAGGAATAACCACCCTGTTATTATTAAAATTCTTCTCTAAAGTAACATTTACTCCCAACTCACCTTTAAGTTCTGATACAAAGTCAACTACCTTAGCCTTATCAATATTGACACTATAGAAGCCTGATAAGGTATACTTGCTATCCTTTAAATTTTCAAAGGTTGCTATTTTAAAGTAGATTTCTGGATCCATGACTAAAATTCTTCCAATCTGTTGTCCATTATCTATATTCCCTGTATCTAGGTAGCTCATACTTGTGTCATAATTACCGATTACATTTCCCTTTACTCTAATATCCTTAAATAATTCGTCACTATCCTTTAAATATACAAACTTCACTAATTTTATTTTTTGACCAGGGGCATTGTTGTAGACCCTAAATATAACATCAGCTTCGTACTTTTTTGTAACCTTTTGTATTTTATTTAAAGTCGAATTTCTTTCTAGTTCATTGATACTTTTATCAACAAGAATAGTGAAATTCTGATTTTCACCACTTATTGATACACTTTCGTTAATCCTGTTATTCTCCAAGTCATAAAATATAAAGAAAGAGAGGAGAATATTGATAAGGAATAAACTCATTAATATTTTACGCATAGATTCACCTCTCTTTCTAATTAATCTACTATTAACTAATAGTTTAGATAACTGTAATAGGAACGATGATAATAACCGTTTGAGGAATAGCTGGTTCTTGCTCTAGCCCAGCTATTATGGGAAGTCCACTTATTTACACCTTGTCCTGGAAGTATAAAACCTGGTGAATACGCAAATACATTATCTTGCATTGCTGATGATCTGTGATAATTTGGATGCCAGAAATCTGAATACTGCCTAGATTGCCACATCCAGTTGTACTCAACACCAAAATCCCAGGTGCCACCACCAACATCCATTACAATCGCCTTAGCCGGACTGGAAATGACCAAACCCAAACCTAGAAGCAACATAGTACCAAAAATAACATTAAACTTTTTCATGAATTTCTCCTTTCTTCAAAATATTTATCCATTGCAATAGATTTTAAACTAAAGATCCCTTCCATAAGGATCAATCAAGCCCATACTCCTAAACAAACACAAATTCTTGTAAACAGAAGACATGGATATAAAATAACCCTCCTCAAGAAGAGAACTGTAAATCCGACTAGCACTAAACCAGTCATCACCACAAATAACATCCTCATCATCAGAACCCTGCCTATCAATCAAACATGAAGCCATCTTCAATCTATGAGAAGTAACCACCAAACCATGAGCCTTTAAAAAACCAACAAAATCCTTACTCCCATCATTACCCATACCAAACCCCCAATATTATATAAAAATATCAACTACAAATTGAATTAGTCCCCAAAAAAAATTTCATCCAAGGAAATATTCAAAACAAGACAAATAGCACGAAGACGCTCTATACTTGCATTCTCAACCTTCTTTTCAATCCTGACATAACTTGAATAGGGTATCTTACTTAAAATAGCCAGACGTCTCTTGCTTAAACCCTTGTTTTTTCTATGATCCCTTAAGGACAAAACCTCAACCATCATCTTCACCTCCATACAAACATAATAATCAATTTAAAATTGAATGTCAATAATAGTATAAACTTTTTAACATAAAATAATCACATATAAAACATAAACAAAACTCAACATAAAAGAAAAAGAAAAGAAATAGATGATAAAAACAAGAAAAATATTGTCCCACAAACTAAAATAACATATAATGAATGAGAGGTGATCAAATGATCTCAGATAGAATAAAAAAACTACGAGAAGAAAACGATGTAACACAAGCCGACCTGGCTAAAGCAATAGGTGTAACCACCAGTGCAGTATCAGCTTGGGAAAAAGGCATCAATGAACCAAGAATGGGAGCAGTACATAAGATAGCCCAATATTTCAACGTGACTAAAAGCTATCTGGTAAATGATGAAGACTCACCCCAATATGACGAAAAAGCTCTACTAATTGCTGAAAAACTAATTAAATATGAAAACCAGGAACTTGCCCAATTAATGGACAAAATCAGCAAACTAGACCAAAAAGAAAAAGACAAAATCATTAAGATAATCAAAACTATCATTAATGAATAATAACAATACAAATAAAAAAAGGCTAAAGGATATACATCCTTTAGCCTTTTATATTTCTAGATCTATTGGCCTACATTAGGCAATAGCATATCCAAGCCACCTTCACCACCCTGGTACAATGGCAACTTGCCATCCCACTTGGCCAGGAATTCCTTGTATTTGATATTAGAGTCATAACTGGCAGAAGTAACCTTATTAGCCTCAGCCTTTATCTTAGCTTCCTCTAACTCAGCTGCAGCCTTCTGTACTCTTTGTTCTGCAACCTTCTTTTGTTCAACAGCATTCCTGTACTCTTCAGGTAATTCCAGATTTACAATCTGAATAGAAATGATCTTAATACCATAAGCATCTAGCCTATCCTTAGCACTCTTAGTCATCACCTCACCAAGCTCTGCTCGCTTAGAAATTAGCTCCTCAATAGTATACTTAGAAGCTGTCTCTTTTATACTCTGACTCAAGATCGGCCTGATGATAGAATCCAAATGCTTATTCAAGAACTTCAGATACAAACTCTCAGCCATAGAACTATCTATTGTATACTGAGTCTGAATTATCTGGTTCACTGTCTGCATGTCCCTAGTGGCAGTATTATACTGATCCTGAATATTCTGTTGATTGATCTGGATCCTGTTATAGGTATCAATCCCTCTAAAGCCATAATTAATCCCGGAAGTCTTCACCCCAACTATTCTACCAAACCTTTGCACCACTGCAACCTCAGTTGGACTCACCAGTCTAAAACCTGAAATAAGCCACAATACCAATAAAACTATAGCAACATATAAAGGGAACAACTTAGGCAAATTACCCTTGTTCCCTCTATAATTATTCAAGTTTATCGGCTCGTTATTAATATCCATATTGATTACCCCCTCAAAAAGTGTTTGTAATCAATATACAACATCATACCTGAAATTGCAATTCAAATATAACCTATTCTTACTCCTTCAAGTATTTAGGAATCATAACCAAATAATGAGTTCCAGCAATATACATACCCATCATTGGAAGAAAGTCAGTCAGAACCTCACCAACCCCTATACTCACCTGAATCTCTCCAGCAGCACCATTCTCATAGAACACATTAGTAGCCTCAACAGCCTGTTCCTGTCCTACTCCACATTGAGGTGCTGACAAAGGACAGTGTCTACTACAGCCATTACAATAGAGCTTGCTTAAATAGTCCTCAAGACTGACACTGGTGGTTGTTGTCTTAGTCTCTGAAACAGTTGCTGTTCCCTTACTAGCGTTATATTCTTCTGTAGCCTCTAAAGTTTTTTGTTGACCGATGTTACATTGTGGTGCACTTAATGGACAATGTTTTTTACAACCATTACAATGAAGATTACTTAAATACTCCTCAAGACTGACAACAGGTGTAACTGTCACATCATCCTCATCTTCTTTATCATCTACCACAGCAGCACTATACCCATCAACCTTAATATCGCTCATATCAATACCATCCCCAGTATCACTAAACTCTAATAACTTCCCGGCAACGTCCTGATTGAAAGAGCCCTTGATTCCAAAAAAAACAATGAACAAAGTAACTATCCTTAGAAAATATGTTCTTGCCTTGTTCAAATTCTGTATCCTGAACATTTTTCTGAAAGCACACATTATCTCACACCAATGAAGACCTACATGAACAGAAATCAATATCAAGGACAAGTAGCTAAGACTATGGTGCAATTGAGAAACAAAACCGCTATAGCCAAAAGGAAATATTTCCTTGGATACCATTATTCCAGTCACAACAATCCCAGTAACAACAAAGGATAGTAGAATGTCTAGGACTAATCCAACCTTCACCTTAGTTTTCATACAATCTGAAAAAAACTTCTTAAATATACACTTAAGGTAATTGAAGTTAAGAATGTTGTGAATAAGGAATAGAAAGAATATACCAAGTCCTAGTATTTCGTGCCATAACAGTCCGAGGAATACTATCTTCATCAACAAAACCATTATTAAAGTCATGACAGCATCTATTATATACTTATAATTCTTATTCATTTTATCTCTCCCATTTATTTCATACCCATTTTATAGTATCATCATAACTAAACAAAGTGTTAACAGAAGAAATTCAAACTGATAATATATTGATTTCTATATGAAAATTACTTGAACATCATAACTTAACAAGGAGATATCAAACAACAAATTTCCTGGAAATTGATAGTATTAAACAAGAAATATAAAGCAGGCTCCAATAAGAGCCTGCTTATAAAATTCAGCATAATCATCTTCCCTATCCTTGTAATTTATTCTTATACCTATAAGCCCCTATGCAACTTCCTAAGGTTAGTCCAAAGGTTGCAAAAATTAACAGGAAGTTGAGATCCATTCCAGCTATTACAATATTTTGAAAGAACATAAATACAATACCAAGAACCAACCCTATTATTCCACTAATCAGTAAATAAAGACCAACAGCCCCATTACCAGCTGTAGGATTAGCCATAATTGCAGCATAAATCATATTCATCACAATCAAAGCCACAATATTTGGTATAGGAGAAGTTTCACCACCAGGAACAATTTCAGCTACAACATAACCCAAGCCAAAACCTACCATAAAGGCAAATATAATTCCAAAAAAACCAATCAGCAATTTAAAACCCAAGTTTTCTCTAATACCCAGCAACAAGAACATAAGCAAAGGACCTAGAATACCAATTAATAACATGCCCAAGAAAAAAATATCCAAATCAAAAATCAAACTAAATACTGCAACAAATAAGGCAACAATCAAATAAGATACAAGTCCAATTATACCAGCCAAGATTGGATAATACCCCTTACTTCTATCAAACTTTAACATTTCATTACCTCCCCTCATTTCTGATTTCATAATACCATAAAAAGAGGGAAGAAACCCTTGATTTCTTCCCTCTTTAAAACGTCTGATACTTTTCTATTTGTTTTCTTTTTCCTTTTCTATTCTGGCATCGGCAATTATCTTGTCTGCAATATGTACTGGTACTTCATCATATCTGACAAATTCAATATTAAAGCTGCCTCTGGCATGGGTCATTGATCTTAGATCAATAGCATACTCGAAAAGTTCACTATGTGGAGCTTCAGCTATAACTAACTCGAAGCTATCATCTGATGGTTCCATCTTTAATATTTTGCCTCTTCTTTTGTTTATGTCTCCCATAACATCGCCCATATAGATCTCAGGCACTTTGACCTCAACCCTCATTATAGGCTCTAGAAGAATAGGATTTGCTAACTCTATACCTTTCCTAAAGGCCAGGGCTGCCGCTAGTCTAAAGGCCATTTCATTAGAGTCTACAGCATGATAGGATCCATCATGTAAGGTCGCCTTGATGTTTACTACAGGATATCCTGCCAGCACTCCTTTTTCTGTGGAGTCTCTTAGTCCTCTTTCAACTGCAGGGAAGAAGTTCTTTGGAACTGCTCCTCCGAAGACTTCTTCTTTAAATTCGAAAAGCTCGTCGCTGTGTTCGAATCTTATGTGTACGTCTCCGTATTGTCCTGCTCCTCCTGATTGTTTTTTGTGTTTGCCTTGGACGTCTGATTTGCCTTTTATGGTTTCTCTATAGGCTATTCTAAATGGTATAATTCTAGCTTCCAGTCCATAGGTGTTTTTTAAGCGATCTAAAATAATTTGTAGTTGAACATCACCTTGTCCGCCTATGGTTAGTTGTTTGGTTTCGCTGTTTCTTACTACTACAAAGCTTGGGTCTTCTTCGTGCATTTTGTTTAGGGCCATTCCTATTTTTTCTTCATCCCCTTTGTTTTTTGGTTCTATGGCGATGTAGAGGTTAGGCTGTGGGTATTTTATTGGTTTGAAGACCATTGGGTGTGCTTTGTCTGATAGGGTATCTCCTGTCTGGGTTATGGTTAGTTTGGAGAAGGCTCCTATGTCTCCTGCTACTACTTCTGTAGTCTCGATCTGATTCTTACCTCTCAAATAAAACAGTCCGCCGACCTTGTCCATTTTTTCTTTTGTGCTGTTGTAGATTTCTGCTTCTTTTTTTATCTTTCCTGATATTACTTTGAAGATTGATATTTTACCAACAAATGGGTCTACTATGGTCTTGAAGACTACTGCACAATAAGGCTGATTCACATCCACTGGTCTGTCTTCTTCCATGTCGTGTCTGAAGCCGTATTTGGCTCCTTCGTAGTTTGGTGCCGGCATGTAGTCTAGTATCAGATCCAATAGTAAATCAATACCGATTCCTTTGACAGTACTGCCGACTAGTAGTGGTACTACTGTTCCATTTAACAGGGCGACTCTTACGCCTTTGATGAATTCGTCGTGGTTGAAAGTTTCTCCTGTGAAGAATTTTTCCATTAAACTATCGTCTGTATCTGCTACTATTTCGGTTATTTCTCCAAATAGCTCCTCTACCTCATCAACCATGTCCGCAGGTATTGGTATTTCTTTTCTCTCTCCTGACGAATTATCATATGCCACCTTATTTATTACGTCCACTATTCCATTGAATCCTGCTCCTTCTCCTATTGGTAGGGTGAAGGGTACTATGATTTTTCCGTATTTATCTCTTAATTCGCCAATTAGTTTGTGGATGTTGACGTTGTCCTTGTCCATTTTGTTGGCGAAGATGATTCTTGGTAGTTCTATATCATGTGTATAACTCAACACCTTTTCTGTTCCTACTTCTATTCCTGAAGAGGCGTCTATTACTACTAGGGACGCTTCAGCAGCTCTCATTGCTGCGTATACTTCTCCACTAAAGTCGAAGTATCCTGGTGTGTCTATTAGATTAATCTTGATGTCTTTCCATTCTATTGGTACTAGGGATAGTCTTATTGATACTTTTCTGGCTATTTCTTCTTTGTCAAAGTCTGATTGGGTATTTCCGTCTTCTACTCTTCCCAGTCTACTAGTAACTCCGGTTCTAAAGAGTAAATTCTCGGTTAGTGTTGTTTTGCCACATCCACTGTGGCCTACGAGAGCGAGGTTTCTGATTTTGTCAGTTGAGTATGTTTTCATTTGGCATCCTCCTTGTTTCTGATCTTCATTTTCTGTTTCGCTTTTCTCTAGCAGTGTATCTTTCTTTCTATTTCCCAGTACTTCTAGAATATCCTCCTTTTTGAGCTTTTAGACCCATAATCACCACTCCTATTGTTCCTTTTGGTGATTTTTGCCCCTTATTATTCCGCTCATATTAACCCTATTATATCATTGTTTTTGAATATGGGTAGTGTTAAGTATTATTTTTTTCAATAAATTTTTAAGACGTTTTTAAAATGATAATATATATGAATTACTTTACTTAATATGATATAATCTCAACGAGGTGTTATATAAATGAAAAACATAGAAGTAGTCGCAGCTATTATTCAAAAAAATAATAAAATACTTGCCACAAAACGCGGATATGGTGAATTTGAAAACATGTGGGAATTCCCTGGCGGAAAGATAGAAGCTGGAGAAACTAGAGAAACCGCACTAAAAAGAGAAATTAAAGAAGAGTTAGATGCCGATATTACTATAGATCAATTTCTTATAACGGTTGAGTATCCTTATCCGAATTTCCATTTAATAATGCATTGTTACTTTTGTTCATTAATTAATGGGGAATTTAATTTATTGGAACATAATGAAGCTAGATGGTTAGATTTAGATAATTTATGGTCCGTAGATTGGTTACAAGCTGATATTGATGTTATTAATAAGATATTAGAAATAAAAAATAGTTAACTACTTAAGATAGTTAACTATTTTATTTCTAATAGGTTTTATGTTGTTAAATAATCATATATATCCTCTCTAACAGATGTTTCTAGATGATAAGTTATTTCAAAAGCATCATCTTTTGTTAGTTCCATCTTAATTGGATTAGGTTCACCAACTGCATTTATTTCACCTAGAAAGTAAAATTCTTTTGAGTCTTTATCATCTTTTGATTTTCTAACAAATAAATATATTTTAGTTCCTTCTTCATTAGCTTGATAAATATGCTCTGCATCTTTTGATGATATTTTCCTTGGATGTTTTGATAATGCTATTAATTTAGAAATAGATAAAAATCTATCTTCATAACCTATACTTCCTTCATCTTTTACATAATTTATGAAAACAGGCATAGTATGAGTTTTTTTATCAAAGAAGTAGCCACCTATATTTTGAGCATTCATATTCTTATCCCAATTTAATAGCCTACAAACATCTTCATAAGTATATTTTTGATAAAGAACAAAATTAGTATCCTTGTATCTATCCATATATATCTCTTTATATCGTCTAATTCCATAATTAATTAGTTCTTGTATCATTTCTTTAAATTCACTTTTTTTCAAAAGTTCGTTAAATTCTTTATTTAGTCTGTAATCATTATCTACAATATTCAATAAAACACAATTCGAGAATTTCTTTTGTTCTTCAGCTTTCCCAAAATTATTAGTCGAATTATTAATTAAAGAATTTTCTTCTAAATCACTTAAGATGATGTTATAGCTATCTTTTAATGACTCTTTATAGATGGATTTTACATTTTCACTATATTTAAATAGACAATTAATTAGTTCCAACTCATGTATTCTTTTGGATTTAACAAATTTTTGAGATATATAAGTGATAATTTCCTCTTCAATTATAGATAAATTAACTAAGTATTCTTTTTTTTCATATTTTTTTAGAAAAGCATAATACGACCCAAACTTATCAATAAATTTAATGATTTCCATTTCTCCAAATTTTTCAAAATCTTCAATTTCAGGTATTCTACCTAATTTATTCTTTAAGTCAAAATATTCTTCTTTAATAATTTTAACTTCACTAAAATTTGCTTTATCTATTGCTGCATAAATTTTTTCCTTTGAAATTTTATCAAAGTTTATAGTTGAGCAACCTGGTATTATTCTATTGCCTTCGGCTACATATCTTCTTACAGTATCCTTGTTATATGATCTATCACCAGACAAAGCAATTGGTATAAGAAAGTTATTTTCATAGTTACCAATAAAATCAATAACTACCACAAATTCCTTATCTTGATATTTTCTTAAACCTCGACCTAATTGTTGAATAAATATAATTGAAGATTTAGTTGGTCTTAACATCACTACTTGATTAATACAAGGTATATCAATACCTTCATTAAAAATATCAACAGTGAAAATATAATCTAATCCTCCATCTCTATTATTTTGTTCTAATTTTTCTACAGCAGATTCTCTTTTTTCTTGATTATCTTCTCCACATAAAGCAATTGTTTGATATCCTCTTTGATTAAAAATTTCAGATAAGTCTTTAGCCTCTTCTGTTTTACTGCAAAATATTAATCCTTTAACTCTATCACCGCTATAACTATAGTAATCTATCTTTTCAATTATATTATCTACCCTAGTTTTAGAAGTTAAATACTTAAAATCTACTTTTTCATCAACTTCGATTCCATCGATCTTTAATTCAGAAACACCAAAATAATGAAAAGGACATAACATATCCTCTTCCATGGCTCTTTGTAATCTTATTTCATATGCAATATTATGATCAAATATTTCATAAATATCACCACCGTCTGTTCTCTCAGGCGTAGCAGTCATACCTAGTAAAAATTTTGGTTTAAAATAATTTATAATTTTTTTATAACTAATAGATTCAGCTTTATGGGTTTCATCAATTATTATAAAATCAAATTCATCTACCCCAAACTTCTCACGCACATTATCCTTTGAAAGCATTTGAACAGTTGAAAACAAATACTTTGCATCATAGTCTTTAGAGTTTCCAGATAAAAATCCAGTTTCAATATCATGACCTAATACGTTTTGAAATGTTTCCTCAGCTTGCTTTAAGATCTGTTCCCTATGGACAAGGAATAACATTTTTCTTGGTTTTACATTGTTAACATCAAAAGCACTTAGATAGGTTTTACCTGTACCTGTCGCTGAAATTAATAGACCTTTAGATTGATTGTTTTTTCTTAATTCATCTAAACCTAATAGAGCTTCTTTTTGCATAGAGTTAGGTGTAATTCTTTCCTTATCAACAATAGTTGAATATTCTTTAATATTATAGTTAACTATTTTATAGCTTTTAGCATATTCATCTATCCATTCTTTAGTTAAAGATTTTGATTTCTCCCAAATATTATTAAATTCAATAAATGTTTCTCTTAATAATTCACCATGCTCCAGAGATGTTACCTTCAAATTCCATTCTTGATTTTTCGTCAATGCTTCTTGAGTTAAATTAGAGCTTCCGACAATTAATGAATATATCTCTTTGTTTGTATGTTTGTCTAATTTTTTAAAAATATATCCTTTAGTATGAAAATTTCCAACATCATATACTTTTACTTCTAAGTTTGTAAATTCAAGTAATTTTTCTAAAGCTCTTGGTTCATTAAAATTTAAATAATTTGTTGTTATAATCTTGCCCTTTATTCCATCTTTTTCAAGTTTTTCTAATGTACTCAGTAAAACATTAAGTCCACTAATAGTAATAAAAGCTATTGAAAAATAAAATTCATTACATATTTCTAATTCATTAGTCAAATAACTTAAAACTTTTGTTCCCCTTTTATAATTATTAACTAATAACTTAGGTCTGTAGTCCTCAAAAGATTCACTTCTATAATCGATAAAACTAGTTGTTAATGATTGCGACAAATCATGAGTTAAATTATTCATATAACACCTTTTCTTAATTAATATTTATTATAGTATAACAAAATACACAGTAAAAAATAATAGTAATTTTACGCTTTGTAAAAATTATACCATCACTATAGTAATAGTGGTCAATTACATGGACACATAGTTTGTAAGATCATCTATTTAACGTCAACACCCAATCTCCTAACCTCCAACCACAACAACAAACTAAACACAACCTCAACACCCACCATCACCAAAGCATAAACAAAACCAGACAATCCCATACCAACAAAAAAACTAAACAGGGGGATTATTATAGCCATCACCATATAAGATTTCGATTTATACAACCATCCATAAGGCAACAAATGAGCCCCAAAAATCATCCCAATAACCATCACCATCTTCAAAGGAACAGTAGGATAAACCCACATAGCAATCAACAAATACAACAACTGATTAAAAGAAAACAACAACCCCAGACCATTTAACGGATTCTTTTTATCAGAAAACTCCACACCAATAAACCTAGAAATCACATATGCTAACGGCACCAAAGGAGCAGTAGCACAAAAAGTATAAAAATTCTTCGAAAGAATCGGCAAATCTGTAGCATGAATACCAGCCACCAAAGCCCAAATAACAACAGAAGCCAAAATAAAATGAAGCCCCTTCTTCTGCTTAACAGCACAATCAATTCTTAACTCCTCTAAATTCATAACACAAACTCCTTCACTAATTAATATTACCAACTTACAACAATCACTTAATTAATAATATAAGTATACAATATATTAAAACAAGACGTAACCATAAAATACTCAATAAATCAAACAACCCCAAATCAGACAACACATATGATACAACCAAAATTGGACAAAAAAAAAGCACCATTGGTGCTTCTTAATCTCTAATATATTAAATCTTAATATTCAGAATTGTAGTTTCTTCTTTGTTGCTTTTTTTGTTTTCTGCATTCAGGGCATCTTCTAGGTTCGTTTGTAAAACCTTT
>JBGSJN010000098.1:0-3056 GCA_041741995.1 Bacillota bacterium | reverse complement strand
GGTACTGGTACTAATGAATATATTGTTGATTTAAGTCGCAGTTTTGTTTCTGTACTACTATTTGGTAGTATCATCTATATGGCTCCAATATTCTTAAACGATCTTATGAAGAACCTAGGGAAACCTAAAGAAGCTATGTTTGCCATGATTGCTGGTACAATAACTAATATTTTCCTGGATTATGTTTTCATCTTCATTTTTGATTTAGAACTTGTTGGTGCCGCCTTAGCAACTATAATAGGTCAAGGTGTAGCTTTAATAATTATTTACTTAAATATTCGCAACCACAGTATTTGGACAGTTAAACGAGATAGATTTAGTGCTAGATATATGCCATATCTCAAAATTATAAAAACTGGATTTAGTTCCTTTATTATTCAAGTTTCTACTATGATATTACTTTTGATCCATAATAGACTTTTTCTCTTCTATGGTAATGAATTATATGTCTCAAGTTTTGGTATCATTGGTTATGCCCTAACAGCTTTTTGGTTATTGATCAATGGTTTTGTTGGTGGTAGTCAACCAATTATCAGTTTTAATTATGCAGTAGAACTAGGTCATAGAGTTCGCAAAACTTTAAAAATTAGTTTTATCACAATCCTGATCTTTTCTACTGTCTACAGTATATTGTTCTATATATTCCCAGACCAGATTATATCAATATTCAGCCAGCATGATGTTCAGTTGTTCAATCTAACAAGAAGAGGTTTTTATCTAGTAATGTATGCTCTGCCATTCGCAGGGATAAATATACTTGTTGCAATGTACTTTCAATCAATTGGTAAAAGCAAGACAAGTATTTTTTTGGCTATTTCAAGAGTTCTTTTTTTCATGTTGCCACTGATATTGTTTCTACCAAAAGCCATGGGTGTTTATGGCATCTACTTAATAGTTCCACTATCAGAAGTAGGCACCTCCATTTTATCTATACTTTTCTTAAGACATAATTTAACCAAAGGAAAAATTTATCTCACAGCAAGGAGCGATAATGAAAATAACAATACCAGCCAAGCCTAAACTAATAATCGATAGATTGATGAAAAATGGTTACGAAGCAGGTTTAGTTGGAGGCTGCCTAAGAAATATAATCCTAGGTATTACGGTTAAAGATTATGATATTGCAACCTCAGCCTCGACTGAAGAAATGAAAATATTATTCCATGATTTAACTATTATTAGTCTCGGAGAAAAATTTGGCACTTTAATTATAGTCGTTGAAGGTGAAAATATTGAAGTTACCACCTTCAGAAAAGAAAGTAATTATCAGGATAATCGTCATCCTGACCAGGTTGTATTTATAAATAATATTGAAGAAGATCTAAAAAGGCGTGATTTTACTATAAATGCACTCTACTATAATGATAGAACAGGACTAATTGATCTTTTCTTGTCAACTCAAGATCTTGAAAATAAAATTATTAGAGCAGTTGGTAATCCAGTAGAACGTTTTAAAGAAGACTCATTACGTATTCTTAGAGGTCTTCGTTTTGCGGCCAGGCTGAATTTTAGGATTGAAGATAATACAAAGGCAGCTATTTTAGAAACCTATCCGCTTTTAGTAAATATTAAAGCAGAAAGAATTGCTGTTGAGTTATTGGAGATATTAAATTGCGACAGCATAAGTAATCTCGTCAAGGAATATTTTCCTATATTCCAGCAAATAGTACCAAAACTGACAAATATCGACATAACTAAGTTGGATAGGATGCCAACTTTAAAATTAAAACTTGCTACCTTCTTTTCTAGTTTAGAAAATACAGGACAAGCATTTGATACAATGATGGACTTAAAGTTGACTGTAAGTTCTAGAATAAGAAAATCAGACCTTAAAGAAATAGACCAGATTATTAAATATGATAATCACAGCAACCTTCTTACAAGAATGAAATTACTAGAGATTTTTCGTGATATCAAGTGGAATAGAAGTCTATTAGAGGAAATCTTAATCTTTAACGATCAACCCCAGTTATTATCTATAATTCCAGAAATTAGTATCAAGGAATTGGCTATCGATGGTTACGATATTATGAGGCTTGGATTTCGAGATGAAATGATTCAAGAAATTCTTGATGATTGTTACTACAATTTGCTCCTTGAAAAAATATCTAATAATAAACAATCATTATGTGACCATATCACAGAAATATATCCTAAATAGCATATAATTAGGGTAGATTAAAAAACAAAGGAGCATGTGAAATGAGTACACTTAAAATTACAAAAGATAACTTTGAACAGGAAGTAATGAAATCAGATAAACCAGTATTACTGGATTTTTGGGCAGAATGGTGTGGACCATGTAGAATGGTTGGACCAGTAGTTGAAGAAATTTCCAAAGATGTAGTAGGTAAAGCTAAGGTTGGTAAGATAAATGTCGATGAGGAAATGGAACTTGCACAGGCATTTAATGTAATGAGTATACCAACACTTATTGTGGTAAAAGACGGCAAAGTTGCCAATCAAACAGTTGGTTTCCAATCAAAAGAAGCCTTAATGAATTTATTGAAATAGGAGAAGCTGATGATTAGTAGCATAACTGATAAAAGTAGTATAATTGATATTAGAGAACCTTATGAATTAAATAGCGGCTATATTGAAGGAGCAAAAAATATTCCTATGAATATACTTTTAATGGCACCAGATAATTTTCTTGACAAAAACAAGACTTACCATATAATCTGTCAGTCAGGTGCAAGAAGCAGTAGAACTTGCATGATGCTAAAGCAAAAAGGTTATAATGTTATAAACGTTGATGGGGGAATGTATTCCTACCGATAAGAAAATAAATAGAAAAGGGTTTAGAGAAATTTCTCTAAACCCTTTTCATTTTTAATAACTATTTTACCTCGTCCTTGTTCTATCAAATCTTCCTCTTGGAAGACTTTTAACATTCTTGATACTACTTCCCTGGCACTTCCAATATCCTTGGCAATTTGGTCATGAGTAACCTTTATCTTGTCTCCACCTACTCTGTCTGATTGATCAAGCAGGTAGTTAGCCAGTCTTTTTTCTATACTGCTAAAAAGGATCTCCTCAATAGCAAACATTACCTC
>JBGSJN010000097.1:0-5056 GCA_041741995.1 Bacillota bacterium | reverse complement strand
AGTTTTTCATCCTTCGTCCAGATTCTGTTTTTGCCACCTTTTGGTCTTCCCATTGAATCACTCCCTTTCATCAATTTTATTGTAACAAAAAAGTAGAGATGAATGGTTCTTTTTCATCTCTACTTTTATTTTACTAGTTCAATGCAGCCAGGTATATTGTTGATAATATGGATAAGGAAACTATCTATATTCTTGGCCCGGGGACGACAATAAAGGCTATTACTGATATTCTTGGTTTGGACAAGACCCTTTTAGGTGTAGATGTTTTATTGGATAGCAAACTTATTTCCCAAGATATTAACGAAATAAAACTACTAGAATTAATAAAGGATAAGAAAAAAGCAAAAATTGTCATTACTCCCATTGGGGGGAATGGTTTTATCTTTGGCAGAGGTAGTAAGCAGATATCATCCAAGGTTCTTGAATTAGTCGGCAAGGAAAATATTATAGTTGTTAGTACTTTAGATAAGGTCGGTGTATTGGAAAATTTGCGAGTGGATACTGGAGATTATGAAGTTGATAAAAAAATTGGCGGTAAAATAGATGTAATTATTGGATATAACGAGATAATCGTGATGGAGGTTAAGTTTTGATAGATTTAAGTTCTAATGAAAATCCCTATCAAGTTTCTAAAAAAGTTGGCAACGCTGTTATTTCTAGTGTTGAGTATTTGAATAGATATTTGGGTTATGAAGATATTTCCAGGCTCAAAGAAGCTATAGCTGCATATGCTGTTGTAGAGAAGAATAGCATCTTGGTAGCTTCAAGTACCAACTATCTTTTTGAGAAGGTGATTATAGGAATGGCTAAGGGTAGAGATGTTTTTGTATTTAATCCTACGTTGTTCCATTCTGTTGAAATAGTGCCAGATGTGGGTGGTAGAATAGTCAGATTGCAATTAACACCACCTGATTTTATAATCGATTGGAGTAGTGTCGGTAGTATTCCTTCCTTGGTTTTTATTGACAATCCAAATCATCCTACAGGGAAATGCCTTATTGATAGAGAACAGTTAAAAGTGCTATTGGAAAATGAGAATAATCTGGTGGTAATTGATGAAGCTGGATTTGAATATTCTGGAAATTCTTTTGTTGATTTTATTACTTTGTATCCCAACCTAGCTATTACAAGAACATTGGATAAGGCCTTTGGTCTAGCAGGTATGAAAGTTAGCTGGCTGGTTGGGGGAAAGGCTTTTTCAAAGATACTTGCTTCAAGAGAAGTTTTGATTAATCGTCCTGCATATCTAGCTGCCCTGGCAGCCTTGGAGGATAGTGCTTATATGCTTGAAAATGTCAGGAAGACCGTTTGTGAGCGAAATCGATTGGAAATGGGACTAAAAAAACTGGGTTTTGATGTTTTTCCCAGCGAGGCTAATTATTTGCTTATCAGAACAGAGATTCCTGATTTTGTATTGAGATTAAAGCAGGTCGGGTTCTTGATCTATGATTTATCACCATTTTGGCTGGCGGGTTTTTGTATTGTTTCGGTAGGGAATGAAGAAGAAAATGAGGCTTTGTTGCAGGTTATTGAAAAGATTTTTTGCGAAAAATAAAAATATGGGAGATGATTTTAGTGATTGCTAGCAGCAGAATGGCTTCTTGTCAAATATCATTTATACCAATAGGTATTGCTGATTATAGTACAAGGATATATGAAGTGATTGATATAATAGTTGAGTCAGGATTAGAATATAATATTAGCCTGCTTTCAACTGTTGTGAAAGGTGAAAAAAGCATGGTGCTTGAACTTATATCTAATATTTATGAAAGGATGGACAGTGTTTGTGATTTTGCTATGGATGTGAAAATCTCAAACTTGTGTGGTTGCAAGGAATGAAAATATTTTTAGATTGTTTGCCCTGTATGCTTCGTCAGGTGCTTGAAGGTGCTCAAATGGCAACAGGGGATGAACAGCTTCAAAAAACTATAATGGATAAGGCTCTAAAGATACTTTCTTCATATGAAGCCTATAGTAATGCACCAGAGTTGAGTGAGGTTATGCATAATGTTGTTAAGGAGTGTACTGGTATAGATGATCCATATGGAAATATTAAAAAAAGGGATATTGAAGAAGCGTTGAAACTGGAGCCAATAATCAGGTCCTTTGACAAGTTTTATGCCAGCAGACTTATGAGAGCCCTTAAGATTTCGGCTACTGGCAATGTGATGGATTCGGCAATGTATAAGGATCTGGATCTTGAGGCGGTATTGAAGTCTGAACTGGAAAAGGATTTTATGGTTTGTGATATTGACTCTTTTGAAGATGATATTAAGAGGGCCAAGTCGATTTTAATTATAGGTGACAATGCCGGGGAGGTTGTTTTTGACAAGGTTCTGGTTGAGTATTTGTCTAGAGATTATGAGGTTGTTTACGCTGTGAGAGATAGGCCTATTATTAATGATGCTACACTTGAAGATGCCTATAAGACGGGTATACAAGATTATTGTAGGATGGTTTCAACAGGTTGTGGAGCTCCTGGTGCTGTTCTTGATTCTTGTAGTAGTGAGTTTTTGGGTATTTTTAATAGTTCGGATATAGTTATAAGCAAGGGACAAGGTAATTTTGAGGCATTGTCCGATTCATCGAGGAGGATATATTTTTTGCTTAAGGCTAAATGTCATAGAATTGCTAAATCTCTGGATGTTGATATTGATGAATATGTCTTTAAGAAAAATATATTTTAAGTACAAGTTAATAATAAATTTTATTAGGGAAAGAATCTATCGTGGTAGATTCTTTCCCTTTTGTTTATTGACACGAAAGTTAGTTCGTCATATAATTGGGTATATGTATGCGAAATATCGTTCGCTACGAGGAGGGGTTAATATGAAAAGAGCAATTTTGCATTGTGATATGAATAATTTTTACGCTAGTGTTGAGGTTAAGATGAATCCGGAACTCTTAGGTAAACCTGTGGTTGTTGGTGGTAGTAAGATGGAGAGGCATGGTATTGTTCTGGCTAAATCCTATGAGGCTAAAAAATTTGGTATAAGGACTGGTGAGACTCTGTATGATGCTTTGGCAAAGTGTCCTGATTTGGTGGTGGTTCCTCCTCATTTTGAGGAGTATCTTTTAATATCCAACGAGGCCAGGGAGATATATAATGGCTTTACTGATAAGGTGGAGGCTTATGGTATTGATGAGTGTTGGTTGGATATTACTGGGACTGAGGGGTTGTTTGGTAGTCCTTATGAGGTTGCTTGTCTTGTGAAGGAGAGAATCAAGGTGGAGCTTGGTGTTAGTGTTTCTGTAGGGGTTAGTTTTAATAAGATTTTTGCTAAGTTGTGTTCTGATCTTGCAGGTAGAGATGAGGTTATGGAGGTTTGGGAGGATAATTTCAGGGAGTTGTTGTGGCCTTTGCCGGTTGGTACTTTGTTGGGTGTTGGTTATGCTACCAGGAAGAAGCTTTCCTGGTACGGTATTCATACTATTGGCGATCTGGCCAGGGTTGGTGAGGATTTTCTTCGGAGTAAGTTTGGAAAGAATGGTTGGTATTTGTTTGTTTATGCTTGTGGGCTGGATGTTTCTAGGGTGGCTGGTTTTGGTGAGCATGCGACCGTTAAGAGTGTTGGTCATGGGACTACTTTGGTTGAGGATGTTGTTGGTGAGGAGGCTGTTTTTTCTGTGATGTTGGAGTTGTCCTTGGATGTTGGTTATAGGATGGGTAAGCTTGGTGTTAGAGCCAGGGGTGTAGAGGTTACTATTAGGGATTCTTCTTTGGCTTTTTTTAGTTTTCAGTGCAGGTTGGAGTTTCCGACTTCTTGTCCTTCTGTGTTGGCTGATGCCAGCAGGCATTTATTTAGGGATAAGTATTTGTGGGCTTTTCCTGTGAGGGCTGTTACTATTAGGGGTATTGATTTGGTGAGTGAGGTTTTAGCTGGGGTTCAGTTGGATTTGGTTGGTAGTGTTACTCGTATGGATAGGTATGATAGGATTGGTGATGTTTTGTCTTCTGTTCGTGATAGGTATGGTAGGGGTTCTTTGTCCTTTGGGGTATTGTTGGAGGATAACAGGGTACCTAAGGGTAGGACTTTGGATTTGTTGTTGCCTAGTGGGATTATAAGGTAGGGATATAAGTTGTTAAAAACTTGAATTATAAAAAGGATTAAGGTTTAAGTTGGTGAAATATGTATTAGGAGGAAATACATGGACATATATAATTTGATTGGAGAGGCAACCGAGTATGATAAAAAGCAAAAGCTTGAAAAAAAGAGACCAAAGAGTTGGTGTAAAAGTATTAGCGCATTTGCCAATGGATTAGGTGGAGTTCTCATATTTGGAATTTCCGATGGTGATAGGGTTATAGGTTTAGAAACTTTAGTCAATGCATTGATTCATAGAAATTATCTTGAGGTCGGCAGTGAAGTGCATGTTGATTTGTTTGATGATAGGATTGAAATATTTTCTCCAGGTGGAATGGTGGATGGAAGTAAGGTTCAAAATATGGATTTAATGAATATCTCATCAAGAAGAAGGAACCCAGTAATCGCAGATATTTTCAATCGCTTGAGATTTATGGATCGTAGAGGAAGTGGCTTCAAAAAAATATTAGGAGACTATAAAATTCAATTAAAATATTCTGAAAATAAAGTGCCAAAGTTCTATTCAGATAATAATTCGTTTTTACTAGTTCTTAAAAACTTGAATTATAAAAAAGTGGCGATAAAAAGTGGCGATAAAGAAGTGACGATAAGAACTCAAGAAAAATATGCCATTATTCTCAATAATATGATTTTCGACGTGGAGTATAAATTAGAAGAGCTAATAATTCTTTTAGATGTGAAAAAATCTAGGATGAAAAACATATTAAATGAACTAAATACCCTAGGGAAAATAGAAATAATCGGATCAAATAAGAATCGTAGATACAAATTAAAGTAGAATTAAAATATTGAAACACCATACCGAATTATTGAACTGCTCCCTGTCAAGTAGACAGTGGAAATAATAAAACATAACTAAGCGACTAGACTCCGATATTCCATTGGGCTCTGGTCGTTTAGTTTTTCTTGTATTCTCTCATAGTTATAGAAATCCATGTACTCTTTAATTG
>JBGSJN010000096.1:0-28563 GCA_041741995.1 Bacillota bacterium | reverse complement strand
GGTTATCAACATGTTAGATAAGGCATTTGCAAGGCTTTCAGGTAATGAAAATATCATTCTGCATTCTGATCAAGGGTGGCAGTATCAGATGAAAACTTATCAACGTAAACTAAATGCCCAAGGCATAATTCAAAGTATGTCACGAAAAGGCAATTGCCTGGATAATTCTGTAATGGAAAACTTCTTCGGCATATTAAAAACTGAACTATTGTATATTCAACATTTCGATTCAATGGAAGACTTCATCTCGGAGCTTCATGAATATATTTACTACTACAATAACCGTAGAACTAAGCGAAAATTAAAAGGAATGAGCCCTGTTTATTACAGAACCCATTCCACAATGGTTGCTTAATTAATTTTTGTCCAACTTTTTGGGGTCAATTCAAATTTCTTCTTTTTTTATTTATATTCAATTTTCTTTAATCTACTCTTATAGATCCAGCTTGCTCTTCAATAACTCATTTACGATACCTGGATTTGCCTTACCCTTGGAGGCTTTCATAACCTGACCTACCAAGAAGCCAATCGAATTACCTTTACCATTTCTATAATCTTCTACTGCCTTTGGATTAGCTTCAATTACTTCGACAATTATTGCCTCGATAGCACCTGTATCAGAAATCTGAACCAAGCCCTTCTCTTCTACTATAACCATAGGGCTCTTGCCCTCTTTGACCATTACAGGAATTATCTCCTTAGCTATTTTACCACTAATAGTCTTATCTTGAAGTAACTTTAATAATTCAATAAAAGCAGCAGTAGTAACCGGACTACTCTTGAAATCTAAACCAACAGCTACTAACTCTCTATAGTAATCCCCCATCAGATAATTAACAATTAACTTCGGATCGTTAATACTCTTTTTGACCTCATCATAAAAATCTGCCAAAAATCGTTCAGCAATTACTAAATTAGCATCATAGACAGATAACCCATCAACCTCCATCAATCGTTTCTTCCTTGACTCAGGTAACTCTGGAAGTGTAGCTCTGATTGATTCAATATATTCATCAGTCAGGACTATTGGTGGAAGATCAGGCTCTGGGAAATAACGGTAATCATGAGCATCAGCCTTACTACGCATAGATAAAGTAATACCCTTTTCATCATCCCATGTTCTTGTCTCTTGTTCTATTGTCCCACCATCTTCAATAACTTCAATTTGTCTTTCAACTTCGTATTCAATAGCCTTCTGCAATGCCTTCAGACTATTCAAATTCTTTGTTTCAGTTCTTGTCCCAAATTCCTTTGCTCCAAAAAGTCTAACAGAAACATTGGCATCCGCCCTAATAGAACCTTCTTCCATCTTACAATCAGAAACATCAATATATGTTAAGATCTTTTTCAAGGTCTCTACATACTCTTTAGCTTCTTCACTCGACCTTATATCAGGTTCAGAAACAATTTCCAATAAAGGAACTCCAACCCTGTTATAGTCAACATTGGATGAATCTGAACTACTTATAGTCTTGCCACTATGAACCAACTTACCAGCATCCTCTTCCATATGAGCCCTTGTAATGCCAATTCTCTTAACCGCACCATCAACTTCTATATCTAAATAACCATGTTCACATATCGGCAGATCAAACTGAGATGTCTGAAAATTCTTGGTAAGATCAGGGTAATAGTAATTTTTTCTATCAAATTTACTGTAATTAGGAATCTTGGCATTTATAGCCAATCCAGTTCTAACACCAAACTCAACTACTTTTTCATTTACAACAGGAAGCACACCAGGAAGTCCTAGACAAACTGGACAAACATGGGTATTTGGTGCTCCGCCGAATAAAGTCTTGCAACCACAAAAAATCTTAGTAGCAGTTTTTAATTCGACATGCACTTCAAGACCAATCACTACCTCATACTTATTCATCTATTTCACCTCCGGTTTTCTTAAATGAAAATCATTACTTTGCTCAAATTTGTGGGCAACATTAAAAAGTAATTCCTCACTAAAAGGCTTACCCAATATTTGCATGCCAACAGGCAACCCATCAACAAAGCCACAAGGAATAGCGATACCTGGAATACCGACTAAATTAATTGTAACAGTACATATATCCCCAAGGTACATAGTAATAGAATCTTTGATATTTTCACCAATTTTAAATGGTAGTGTTGGAGCTATCGGGGTTATTAAAACATCAAATTTTTTGAAGGCTTCATCAAAGTCCCTCTTTAACAACGTCCTTACCTTAAGAGCTTTTAAGTAATAAGCATCATAATAACCTGCACTCAATGCATAGGTACCAATCATTATTCTTTTTTTAACTTCTTTACCAAAATACTTGTCTCTTGTTGCAGACATCATATCTGTTACATCTTTTTGATCCCAGTCTCTAGCTCCATATCTTACTCCATCAAACCTAGCTAAATTCGAACTGGCTTCGGCTGAAGCTATTATATAGTAGGCCGGCAAGGCATATTCTGTATGTGGTAAAGTTGTTTCTTCAACGATAGCTCCAAGTTCTTCAAACTTAGCTAAAGCCTTCTTCAAAGTATTCAATACCTTCTCATCCCCGCCAAAGTACTCTTTAGGCACTCCAATACGCAGCCCCCTTATATCTTTACCTATATTGTCCAAGGACTTAGTAGAAGGCATATTTGCAGACGTAGAATCCATTTTATCATATCCGCTGATTATGTCATGTACAATTGCACAATCCTCAACACTTTTAGCAATAGGTCCAATTTGATCTAAGCTTGAAGCATAGGCAATTAATCCATATCTCGAAACCCTACCATAGGTAGGCTTCATCCCAGCAACTCCACAAAATCCAGCCGGTTGTCTTATACTGCCACCTGTATCTGACCCTAATGAAAAAACTACTTCTTCAGCCGCAACAGTAGCCGCCGAACCACCACTAGATCCACCTGGTACTCTGCTAAAATCCCAAGGATTTCTTACTAATTTATAAGCTGAATTCTCACTTGAAGAACCCATTGCAAATTCATCCATATTACATTTTCCAAGTATAATGCCACCTGCCTCATAAAGCTTGTCTACAACAGTAGCATTAAAAACTGGTTTGTAGTTTTCTAGTATTTTAGAGCCACAAGTGGTTATGATTCCCTTAGTGGAAATATTGTCCTTGATACCCATTGGTATACCAGCTAATAAACCAATATCTTCACCACTAGCTATCTTTTTATCAATAACTAGTGCATCATCTAAGCCCTTTTCACCTGATAGGCTTAAATAGGTTCCTAACTTTGGATTTGTATACTCTAGACGAGCTAAATATTCCTTGGCTAATTCTACTGCAGATATTTCTTTATTAATTAATTGATTATGTAACTCTCTAATTTTCCCCATAATTCACCCCTATAAAATACTTGGAACTTTGAAGCAATCATCGTCCCTGTCAGGTGCATTAGCTAATACATCCTCTAAATCCAAGCTTTTTTCTACTACATCGCTTCTAAAAACATTATGAATATCCAAGACATGACTAGTCGGCTCAACTCCTTGGGTATCCAATTCATTCAACTTTTCCATAAAGTTTAAAACATCATTTAATTCTTTCTCATATTTTTGTAATTCATCATCATTAAGCCCAAGTCTTGAAAGTATGGCTACATGTTTAACATCCTTAATAGTTATACTCATCTTCGTCCTGCCTTTCTTCAATCATTCCTAAAAATTCTTTAATAGATATTATATCAATACCAAGTTCTCTAGCCTTTGTCAATTTACTGCCTGGATCATCTCCTGCCAGTACAAATGATGTTTTCTTTGATACACTTGAACTTGCCTTCCCTCCATGAAGTTCCACCAAACTAGTTAATTCCTTTCTGTCATATCCTGGAAAACTTCCAGTTATTACAAAGGTTTTACCTGCTAGATCCTCACTTAGGTTCTTAGTATCATCTTCCATTACAATTCCCAAATCCCTCAAATCAGCAATAATATCCAGGTTTCTTTGTTCTTTGAAAAAAGTTAACAAACTATCAGCCATTTTATCTCCAACAGTCTCTATAGTTAGTAACTCTTCACAATTTGCTGACATCAACCTATCTATAGTCTTGAAATTCTTAGCAAGTATTTTTGCTCCTTTATTACCTATCAAAGGTATACCAAAGCCATATAGTAGTGGTCCTAAACCTCTTGTTTTACTTGTTTCTATAGCTTCAATAATATTGTTAGCAGATTTTTCGCCTAAGCCTTCAAGTACACTAATATCATCCTTGGTTAATCTATATATATCTACAGGAGTACTTATTAATCCCTCCTTGACAAAATATTCTATATATTTCTCACCTAGTCCGTCTATATTCATAGCATCCCTAGAAACAAAATGTATCAAACCTTTTATTAGTTGAGCCGGACAGTAAAGTTCTCCTGTACATTTTATGCTTGCATCAATTTTTATTACATCAGATCCACAAACTGGGCATACTAAAGGAAATTTAAACACTTCACTATCAAGAGGTCTTTTATCTACAATAACTCTAACAACTTCAGGTATTACATCACCTGCTTTTTGTAACACTATAGTGTCTCCAACCCTGATATCTTTTTCAATTATATAGTCTTCATTGTGCAAAGTAGCACGTTTAACCATACTACCACCTATTAGTGTTTCCTTTAATTCAGCCATGGGTGTTAGTACACCTGTTCTCCCAACTGATATAGTGATGTTCTCCACAACGGTTTCTTTTTGTTCTGGTGGAAATTTGAAAGCTATAGCCCATCTCGGACTTTTTTCGGTGTAACCCATTTCTATTTGGTCGGAGAGACTATTCACTTTAATAACCACACCATCAATTCCATAATCTAGATTATTTCTCTCAATAACCAGATTTTCGCAAAAATCTATAATTTCTTCTATGTTCCCAAGAATAAATCTTTTATTAGTATTAAAGCCATTTTTAGAAAGTAGTTTAATTGCATCACTTTGTTTTTTATATTCCAAAACATTACTATACGTAATCTCATAAATGAATGATTTTAAATGTCTCTTTTTAGTTACTTCACTATTTAATTGACGAAGTGATCCAGCAGCACCATTTCTAGGATTTCTAAACTGTGGAAGACCTTCAATAAGTCTTGTTTCATTTAAATAATCAAAAGTCTTATTATCCATAAAGACTTCCCCTCTGACTTCAAATTCACCTTCAACCCCTATAACTTTTGGGATATCTTCTACCATGAAAATATTATTGGTAACATTTTCTCCAGAACTTCCATCACCTCTAGTTGCACCTACTATAAGCTTACCATCCTTATATATCAAGGCAATTGATAATCCATCAATCTTTAATTCAGCTATATATTCTACAGTTTCCTTATTCAAGGCTTTCTTCACCCTATTATCAAATGATCTTAAATCCTCATATGAAAAAGCATTGCCTAAACTCAGCAATGGATACCTATGCATATAGGACTGGAACTTTTCGTTCACTTTGCCACCAACAATTCTAGTCGGACTATCCTTACTTATTAGTTCAGGATTATCTTTCTCCAATTGAAGTAATTCTTTCATATATTGATCATATTCACTATCAGTGATTGTCGGCATATCTTTATCATAATAATCTGCATTAGCCTGATTTAATATTTTTTTAAGTTCTTCTATCTTAACCTTGATTTCATTGTTATCCATTTTTCACCTACTTGGAGATTTTCTTAATTGGAGCATACATAGCCAGTAATTTCTTGATTCCTGAATTTGGGAAAGCTATAGATAACAATAGATCCTTACCTTCCCCTTCAATTTGTACAACCACACCTTCACCAAATTTACTATGAAACACCTTGTCACCTAGTCTGAATCCAGTAAGTATAGGTTCTTCTCTAGTACCATTATTAATCGATGATGATCTGGACATAAAAGTATCACGTTCATAGGTTTTTTTGGCCGCAGCCTGTTCCTTATGAGGAAAATCTTTCAATGCTGAAGGGATTTCATTTATGAATCTGGACATCTCGTTACCACGAGTTATTCCATATTGATTTCTTAAATAGGCTCTTGTTAAATAAACTTTTTCTCTACCTCTTGTTATTCCAACGTAACAAAGTCTTCTTTCCTCTTCCATCTCCACTGTACTTCCTAAGGATCTAAAGTGTGGGAATATACCCTCTTCCATCCCGGCGATAAAGACAATCTTGTATTCAAGTCCTTTTGCCATATGCAAGGTAATAAGTGTAACTCTGTTATCGTCGTTTAATTCGTCAGTTTCACTATACAAGGCAATATTACCTAAAAAAGAATCCAAGGTTTTTTCTTCATCATGTATATCAAATTCTTTAGTTTCTGATAAAAGTTCCTTCACATTGGCGATTCTATCTCTTGCTTCATCGGTTCTTTCAAGTTCAAGTTCCTTAAGATACCCCGTTTTATTGATTATAGCTTCAGTTAAATCAGTTAAGCTACAACCCTCCATAACTCTAAACTCCCCAATCATTTGCAAAAATCCTAGAACCTTCTTAGAAGTTCCACTATTTAAGTATTCATTGGCTCTTCTCATGCTTTCTTCAATACTCACTTCTTCACTTGCAGCAAAATTTAATATTTTATCAACAGTTGTTGATCCAATACCTCTTTTAGGAGTATTAATTATTCTTTCAAAGGCTATCTGGTCTTTTGAATTATTCAAGAATTGAAGATAAGCTATGATATCTTTGATTTCTTTTCTTTTAAAGAAACTAAGTCCACCAAACAACCTATAAGCTATGCCATATCGGGCAAGACTTTTTTCTATAATACGAGATTGGGCATTTGTTCTGTAAAGAATTGCCATATCTTGATATTTATATCCTTTACGTTTTTGTCTTTCAATTTCCCTAGCAAGATAAACTGCTTCTTCACTTTCAGTTTCTGCTTCAAAACAAGTTATTAAAGCTCCATCTTTTTTATTGGTCCAAAGATCTTTTGGTTTTCTATCACTATTATTCTTTATAACTGCATTAGCTGCAGCTAAAATTTGTTCTGTAGAACGGTAGTTTTGTTCTAGAAAAACTACTTTTGCTCCAGGATTATCTTTTTCAAAATTAAGAATATTGCCCATATCTGCTCCTCTCCAGCCATAAATTGACTGGTCAGGATCACCAACAACGCAAATATTTTTATGTTTTTCGCCTAGCATCTTACTAAGTAGATATTGTACATAGTTAGTATCTTGATACTCATCTATGAATATATATTTAAATCTATTTTGATAATATTCAAGTATTTCCTTTTTCTTTTTGAATAATTCCACAGTTAAATACATCAAGTCATCAAAATCCAGACTATCAACAGAATGTAACTTATTTTGATAATGCTTATAAATTTTAGCTACTGTTTCTTCATAATAGTCACTAGCTTTCTTGTTAGCTTGTTCTGGGCTGATAAGATTGTTCTTTAAGATGCTGATAGCATAAATAACAGCCTTGGCTGTAAATTTTTTATCATCAATATTTAGTTCTTTTAAGACCTTCTTCATTAAGTTTTCCTGATCACTTGAATCATAGATATTATAATGATTAGTATAGCCTAATGCCTCAATGTCTCTTCTTAAAATTCTATTGCACATACTATGAAAAGTACTAACCCACAAAGCTTTTGTAGTAAAGTTACTTGTAGCAACAGCTATTCTATTTTTCATTTCTTCAGCAGCTTTATTAGTAAAGGTAATTGCCAGTATCTCATATGGGCTTACTCCATTTTCAATCAAATGAGCAATTCTATTTGTAAGAACTTTTGTTTTCCCTGAACCGGCGCCTGCTATTATTAATAGTGGACCATCACCATAGGTAACAGCCTCTTTTTGTTTTTCGTTTAATCCTGATAAATGTTTTTCCATTATATCTCCTTCATACAAAGATAATTATATCATTTTTAATAAGAAAAAGGCATCTCAAGATGCCTTTAAAGATATATATTTTATTATTTATTCCATTACTTATTTTATAGTCTCTTTAAATCCTTTTCTTCTTCTTCTTTTTCTTTGAAGGAAACATATCATGTGTATAGATATATAGCAGATAAACTAGAGACATGAAAATGGCTAATCCACCAATTAACTGCGCTACTTTAATATCACCAATCATTAAACTATCAGTTCGCAATCCCTCTATAACAATTCTAGCAATTGAGTTAACAATTACTGCCAAAGCAATAAATGTACCTTTCTTAAACTTTGTTAACTTAAGTATAAGAATTGTAAGCACAATAAACCAAAATATACCATTAATTGATTCATATAAGAAAGTAGGGTGATAATATTTACCATCAATCAGCATCCCTTTCTCTATAAAAGCTGGGAATTTTTCTATAAAGCCCTTGGTCACTTCACTTCCGTGAGCTTCTTGATTGAAGAAATTCCCCCATCTACCAATTCCCTGAGCCAATAATGTTCCAATACCAATAATATCCATATATCTTAAAGTGTCCATTTTCTTCCACTTTGTGTAAACCCCTATAGCTATCAAGCCAAATATTACACCACCATGAAATGCTAATCCCCCTTGACGGATATTGAATATATCTACTATTGAATCATACATGTCTAAATTGAAAAATACATAATATAGTCTTGCTCCAATAAAGCCACTTACAATAACAGCTATAATTAGCCCAAAGAAATCATCCTCGTTATAGATTCCTTCTTTTTTTAATATTAGACTTGAATATACAATTGTTGCTAAAACACCAATTGATATAAAAATCCCATACCACATAATACTTACTCCAAAAATTTCAAATGCTACTGGATTCATCTACTCACTCCTTAATTTTGATAATTTAATAAACTCTTCTATCGAAAGGGTTTCAGCCCTTCTTTTACCATCAATATTCGCTAACTCAAGAAATTCTTGAACTGCATTTTTTTCACCACCAAAAATTCCAGCAAAGGAATTCAGCATATTTTTTCGCCTCATGGCAAAACCACTTTTAATAAATTGGAAGAATACTTTTTCAAGTTCTTTATCCAATAATTCCGATTTATCCTTTAAATAAAGCTTTATAACTACAGAATCAACTTTTGGTACAGGGAAAAAATTTTCTTTACCTACATTAGTAACCAAGCTTGCCTCAGCGTAATACTTGACTGCAAGCGTCAGCACACCATAGGCTTTAGTTCCTGGTGAGGCTAATATTCTTTCTCCAACCTCTTTTTGAACCATAACTGTTATACTTTCCATGCCAAAATCATTTTCTAATAAATGCATAAGTATGGGTGATGTTATATAGTATGGTAGATTTGCAACAACTTTAATTCCACTTTGTCCTTCAAAGACTTCAGCCAGATCAACTTTTAAAATATCCGCATTTATTATCTCCAGATTATCGAATTCCCTTGTATTGTTTTTCAACAATGGGATAGCATTCCTATCTAATTCAATAGCAACAACCTTTTTCGATCTTGCTAAAAGATACCTGGTGAGGGAGCCCACTCCTGGACCAATTTCTAGTACTATATCATCATTACCTACATCAGCACCATCAACTATTTCTAAGGCAATACTTTCATTTACTAAGAAGTTCTGTCCTAAACTCTTCTTGGTATGAAAACTATTACCACCTAAGTTGGCTTTTAAATTCTTTAATTCACTTAATTTACTTTCAACATCAATTTTCATTCAGTTCCTGCTGTTTCCAAGCTTATCAGTAATTTATCAATAAATTCAAAAATATCATCTCTTTCACTATTGATAACAACATCGGCTTTCTTAATTTTATCTTCTCTTGGCATTTGACATCTTATTATATCAAGAACTTCCTCTTGAGACAAACTACTTCTTTCACAAACTCTTTCAATTTGAGTTTTTTCACTACAATCCACTACCCAAGATTGATCAAAATATGATTCAAGTTTTTCTTCAAATAGCAGAGGAACCTCTATAAAAAATATATCTGAACCATCACTATCATCCATTACTTTTTTCATTATATTTGGATGAGTTATGCTGTTTAATACTTGTCTTTTTTTTTCATCATGAAAGACTATCTTCCTTAGTTTTTCTCTGTCAATTTCTCCAGAAAAGTCCAAAATATCAGCACCGAAATTTTCTAAGATATCAATATAATTTTTATTGCCTTTTCCCATCAATTCTCTGGCAATATTATCGGTATCGATTACTATGTAACCCTTTGATTTTATATAATTTGCAACATAGGATTTTCCACTTCCTATTCCACCTGTAATGGCTATTCTCATAAAAATCACCTGACCCTTTGACAAATTGGGCAATAAACAGTTGTTCGCCCAACTACCTTTATTTTTTCCAAGTTACAGCCACAAACATTACATTCCTTACCACCACGTCCATAAACCTGATGTGCATCTTGAAAACCACCGGCAGTACCATCTCCATTAACATAGTCTCTAATAGTTGAACCTCCTGCTATTATGGCTTTCTCGAGTATTCCTCTAATATTATCATAAAGTTTTATATAATCTACATTCACTAACTTACTAGTTTCAGTTAGTGGATGAATTCCTGATGCAAATAAAATTTCATCAGCATAGATATTTCCTATACCTGCTATAACCGTCTGATCTAACAATATCTTCTTTAATGGACCTCTCTTATTCTTAAGTTTGGATTTAAAATCTTCGAATTCCATCAAACCAGGTTCAAGCCCTACTTTTGTCTTTAAATATATATCAAGTTCCTTATTACTCAGATAATTGATTCTGCCGAATTTTCTGACATCATTATATATTAGGTAGTCTCCATCAGTAAAACTAAGTATTAAATGTGTATGTTTGCTCATTTCTCCATTAAACAACAACTTGCCAGTCATTCTTAAATGAATTAAGAGATTTCCTTCATCTAATCTTATAATTATATATTTCCCTCTTCTTTCAAGGTTGACTATAGTTTTATCTTGAACTAAATCAATAAAGTCTGTTCTTTTATATATGATGCTTGGAGTTATAATCTCTATAGCAATAATCTTTTTCCCGGAAACCTTATTAACCAAGCTCTTAATTACATTTTCTACTTCTGGTAATTCTGGCATCTATACCTCCTCAACCATGTACCAATTCTCACCTACTTTTAAATCAACTACTAACGGTACACTTAAGTCCATGGCTAATGCCATTTCAACTCTTATTAAGTCTTTTATAATCTCTAGTTCATTAACCTCGACTTCTAATATTAATTCGTCATGAACTTGAAGTACTACCTTGGATTTCAAGTTTTCTTTCCTCAAACGCTCATCTACTCTAATCATGGCAATCTTTATCATATCTGCCGCTGTACCTTGAATAGGTGCATTCATGGCCATTCTTTCAGCAGCTGATCTTACTTGATACTGACTGCTCTTTAAATCTGATAACAATCTATATCTACCAGTCAGAGTATATACTTTTAAAGTATTCTTAGCTTCTAGAATTGTATTATCAATCCAGGTTCTAATTTTTGGATATCTGGAAAAATACTTTTCAATATATTCTTTGGCTTCAGACATTGGAATATCCAAGTCTCTACTTAAACCAAAATCACTTAAGCCATAGACTATACCAAAATTTACGGCTTTGGCTTTTCTTCTCATATCACTGTCAACACTATCATAGTCAACACCAAAGACTTCACTTGCTGTTTTTCTATGAATATCCAGTCCGCTTTTGAATGCGGCTATCATACCTTCATCTCCAGACATATGAGCAAGAATCCTTAATTCTATTTGAGAATAATCGGCACAAAGGAATAAATTACCATCAGTAACAGGTTTGAAGGCCTTTCTAATCAACCTGCCCTCAGTAAGTCTTACAGGTATATTCTGAAGATTCGGGTTTTCACTAGATAGCCTGCCAGTTACAGCTACTGTCTGATTATAGGTTGTATGTACTATATTAGTATCCTTGGTTATTGATAATAATCCTTCGATATAAGTACTATGCAATTTTGTCAGTTTTCTATATTCAAGAATCAAAGGTATTATCTCATGTTTATCATAGAGTTTTTCAAGTACTTCTTGATTTGTTGAAAAACCAGTCTTTGTCTTTTTCCAGGCAGGAAGTTTTAAATTTTCAAAAAGAATTTTCCCCAGTTGTTGGGTAGAATTAATATTGAACTCTAATCCGGCCATTTTCCAAATATTATTGGTAAGATAACCAATCTTCTCTACTACATCCTTCTCCATGGTCTTCAGGTATTCTCGATCAAGTCCTACACCGTGAACTTCCATTTTGGCAAGTATTGGGCTTAAGGGTTTTTCAATATCCTTATAGACCCCATAAACACCTTCCTCAACTGCTTTTTTATTTAATAATTCGAAAATAATATGTAAATGTTGACAATAGTGCTGCTCACTACCATTTTCGCCTATAAATTCCTTGACTACATTCTCTTTTGTAAACTTTCTTTCTGGATAAATCACATAGGCCAATAGGCTAATATCCTCAAATTCAAGACTGTAAATATCTTTACCATTATTCAATAATAGGTGATATATAGATTTGGTATCAAAAAATACAAATTTACACTTTTTATTGATCATAGTTTCGAGTAGTAAATCAGTTGTAAGGGGGTTGATGAACTCAACATCATACTTAAGATGCTTGTCACCATCAAAGGCTTCTATACTTACAATGTCCTGGTTATCTATTCTAATATCTAAAATCACTTCATCACCGCTAATGTTTTTTAAAGCTTCTATAAAATCAGACTGTCCATAACAGGTTTCACAGTCCTTATAGGTAGTTTCTTCTTTTTCTACTTCAACAAGATCTTTAAAAACATTATTGAATTCTAGACGTTTAAATAGTTCAATCAGCTTTTCCTTGTCACCAAGTTCATCAATTGAATATTCTAAATGGTTATAGTCTATAGGTACCTCCTGGTTAATTGTCCCTAAGTGTCTGCTAAAATATGCCTCATCCTTGTACTTAAGCAGATTTTCCTTAACCTTACCCTTTAAATCCTCTATATTTTCATAGATACCTTCAATATCTCCATACTCTTGCACAAGTTTCAACGCAGTCTTGGCTCCTACCCCTAGAACTCCCTTGATATTGTCTGATGGATCACCTTGTAAGCCTTTTATATCAATAGCTTGCTTAGGTGTAAACCCATAATCATCCATTAATTTCTTTGGGTTAAGTCTTTCTATTTCCGATAAACCTTTCCTTGTTAGATATAAGGTTGTATAGTCATTAATTAACTGAAAGGCATCTTTGTCTCCTGTGACTAGAATAATATTGTCCTTGTTCTCTGTTCCTAGCTTACCAACTGTCCCCAATATATCATCAGCTTCAAAGCCTTCAGCTTCTAAAACTGGAATGCCCATATATCTTAGCGCTTCCTTAAGAAGAGGAAATTGACTTTTAAGTTCTATATCTGTTTCTTTTCTACCGGCCTTATAGTGGTCGCACAAGTCATGTCTAAAGGTCCTTCCAACATCAAAGGCAACACCAAGTCCGTCTGGTTGTTCTTCCTTGATTAGATTTTCCAACATCCTAAGAAATCCGTAGATACCATGAGTATATTCCCCTTCTTTGTTTGTAAGTGGTCGCATACCATGATAGGCTCTATGGAGCAAACTATTTCCATCAATTATTATTATCTTCTTATTCAAGCAATTCACCGTTACCTTATATATTAGTTTATTATTATTAACTCATACCAATTATATCATATTAACCCATAGTTTTAAGTCTAAAAAACAAATAAGGATTGACCAATTATGATCAATCCTTATCTTCCAATAGCATGGAATAAATACTGAAGGAATAAAGCCTAAATTAGATTTTGATTAACAAATTCAAGTATGTTGGAGATACTTGTATGGAGGATATCAATCATTATCGAGTATGTTCAATTTGGACTTTAGCCCTTCAGATATTTTCAATTATTTAATACCTTTTATCAACTTTAGAGTTTCCCCAACTTTTCTTGTTAATGTATCGAGGTTCTTGATACCATATTCATCAACTTCTTCAGTAAAAGGCACTGTATCTTTACTCCAAATCCCAGCTCCAGCATATACTCCCATGGATGCTCCAATTGGAATAATACCATTTGTATGGAAGAACCCATGTAGTGAATTAATAGTCATTTCCTGACCACCATTTCTTGCTCCGCCAACAGCTATCGCCATACCTAATTTATCGTAAAATACATTTGGATTTTCTTTTAAAACTGTGTAATTAGGTCTAGTCCTACTTAAAATCGCACTCATTTGAGGTGACATACCCATTTCAAAAATAGGTGATCCCAAAATAATTACATCACTTGATAAAAATTCTTCATTAATATGTGAAATGTCATCATTAAATATTGTACAGGTCTTAGAGTTTTTTCTAACGCAATCATTACAATGTATACACATATTAATCTTCTTACCTCTGACAGTAAAATAAGTAGTTTCTACTCCATACTCCTTTTCAAGTATTTCTAGAGCACGTCTCACCGCGAAATCTGTACCATTTTTTCTGGTACTTCCGCAAATTCCTATTGCTTTCATATTTATACCTTCTTCCTTTTGTTCTTAAAGAAGCTACTGGAGATTATGTCTTCCCTAATATTCCCTTGTGAGAAAATATTACCTGTATTCATATTGAAAATTTCAACTCTAGCAGGTGAATGGATGTTCAAGTCCATTTTATAGTATGTTCTATCTGCTTCTAAATACAGCTCCTTAAATAGTCTGCCATAGTCCTTTGAATATTCTGTTACCAATTTTGGCAATATTCTGGTTATTTCTTCATCACTCTTACACTTGACCCAATATTGTGATCTGCCACCATATAATAGTGAATCATTAATCTTGCCCATTGCTTCATCATCATCTAAGGTTACTGGAGCAACTAATGCAAAACCCCTGGCGAATTCCAAGGCATATTCAATACTTTGGTCTTCTTGCATCATAATCTTGTGAAGTGTTTGTTCTAGTATACGAGCAGCTACTTGAACTGCTGCTACTATTGAAGTATTGTTATGGACCAGTAAGTAAATCTTGTCTGGGCTCATATTACATTCTTCCGCTATTTTAATAGCAATAGAATCATCTGGAACTCTTGGACCTTGGACTCCCAATACAACTAATTCAGCTTCTGTATCCTTATAGCTATCAGGAATATCAAAACAATAATCTTCCTTGTTTCTAGCTACAGCTCTACCAGGTCCAGAACCAATCATACCATCCCCAATAGGATAGGAGGCAATTTGGCTATACCTCAGAGCCAAAATTGGCTCTGAAGTCATAACCTCAACAGCTAGACAGCTATGTCCGTCTTCAAGTACATAGTCCCTATAGGTTACAGTCCCAAGATCAGCCATATTTATTTCAGTAAATAGTCTGGCTGCTTCAAAACTGCCTTTAGCCTCAATTCCCATATCAATGATATTAGCACCACATGGCAATTTATAGCTTTTACATGATAATGCTTCAGAATTATCTAGTAAGAATTGTAGTTTTCTTTTTACGTTGTTATTTAAACTAATCATGTTTCACCTATATTTCGTTAATTAATTCTTGTATTCTGTTTAAGAACCTTGCTGCTGGAGCCCCATTAATAACTCTATGATCATGGGTTAAGCTAAATGACATCAAGTTCTTTTTATAGAAACCACCGTCTCTTACAGCTAGTTCTTGTCTAATAGCACCTAGTCCTAGAATAGCACTTTCTCCAATATTTAAAACTGGAGTGAAATATTTGATGCCAAACATTCCTAGGTTAGTTATGGTAAATGATCCACCACTTAAATCGTTTTCAGTCAATTTACCTATTTTAGCTTTTTCAGCCAACTGAGCTAACTCTGTAGCTACAGCTGAATAGAATTTCTTATCAGCATTTTTAATATTAGGAACAACAAGTCCACCTTCTACATCAATTGCTATACCAATATTTACATCAACAAGTTCTTTGAACATATTATCTTCTATAACTGTTCTCATGATTGGATACTCTTTTAAAGCTTTTCCAATTAGATTTACCAATACTGAAGTATAACTTAATTTAACTCCCATAGCTGCATAATCTGTTTTGTTAGCCTGATAGAATTCAACCAGTTTATCAACATCCATATCCATTGTAATTGTTGTTTGTGCTGTTTCCTGCAGACTTTTAAACATGCCTGCAGCAATGGCTTTTTCCATAGCTGTCATTTTTCTGTTGATAGGTGCTGGTGCTAAAGAAACATTTTTCAAAAGTCCTAAGTCATAGGCCTTTTTAATATCTTCCCTAGTTACCATATTAAGATAGCCAGTACCCTTTATTCTTGTAGCATTAACTCCAAGTTCATCAGCTAGTTTTTGTGCCTTTGGTGTTAGAACTGAATAGCTACTAGAATTTGATTCAGCAGCAACTTCCACAACAGGTTCAGTTACTTTTAAATTAGTTTCAACAACTTCCATTTCTGAAGGAGAACATTTTGAAAAAACTTCTCCTTCTTCTTCAACTTCACCTTCTCCAATTTTAGCTATTGTCTTGCCACATTTAACTGTAGCACCTTCTTCAACTAAAGGATAAAAAGGTCCAGCTGTTGAAGCCATTAATTCATTTGTAAGTTTTTCGATTGAAATTTCTGCTATTACATCCCCTTCTTCAACCATATCACCTGCAGAGAAGAACCATGTTGAAACAGTTCCTTCTTCCATATTAGCACCATATCTTGGCATTACAATCATAGTTGCATCACTTGATGATACGACATCTGATACTTGCTTTTGATCTTGTACTACTGCAGTATCTTTTTCTTGTCCAGTCGATGTAGATTCTTCAATCTCTTCACCTTGTTGACCTATATAGGCTATCGGAGTTCCACAATCATATGTTTCACCCTCGGCACCTACTAATTTTAAAATTATTCCATCTTCAGGTGCAAGAAGCTCATTGCTTAATTTTTCGATTGCTATTTCAGCAATCGCCTGGCCTTTTGTAACAGATTCTCCCTCTTCTACAAACCAGGTAGCAATAGTCCCTTCATCCATGTTAGCCCCATATCTAGGCATTTCGATTACAGTAGACATACAATTTCCTCCTTAATATGCCATTACTTCATTACAAGCGGTAATTACATCCTCATAATGTGGCAAGACATAATCTTCCATTCCTGGAGCAAAAGGTACTGGTGTATCAAGAGATGTAACCCTCTTAATTGGAGCTTTTAGATATTCGAATAATTCTTCACCTAACATAGCACCAATTTCAGCACCATAACCCATTACTTTAGGACCTTCTTGAACTACAACTAATCTACCAGTCTTAGCAACTGACTTCTTAATTGTTTCTTTGTCTAATGGGAAAATTGTTCTTGGATTAATAATTTCAACAGAAACTCCTTTAGCAGCCATCTCGTCAGCTGCTTTGTGAGCAAATTTCAACATACTCATTGCAGCAACAATTGTAATGTCTGCACCTTCTCTTGCTACATGAGCCTCATATAGAGGTATTTCATATAGTTCTTCAGGAACTTCACCTTTAACATTATATAGATGCTTGTGCTCTAGGAAGACAACAGGATTGTTGTTTCTAATAGAAGCCACAAGTAAACCTTTTGCTTCATATGGTGTAGCTGGAGCAACAATTACCAGACCAGGTATATTCATTAACCATGGTTCGATACATTGTGAATGGTGATAGGCACATCTGATTCCACCACCAGTTACTGCTCTAACAACCATTTGAGCACTAGCTTCACCTTGGTACATATAGTTTAATTTAGCTGCATTATTTACTAACTGATCATAACAAACAGTTATGAAGTCAGCAAACATTAATTCAGCTACTGGTCTTAGACCGCAAACGCTTGCACCACATGATAAACCTGTAATTGCAGATTCTGACAAAGCAGTATCAAATGCTCTATCTGGCCATCTATCCCAAATTCCACTTGTTATTCCAAAGTCGCCACCCATTTTGGCAACGTCTTCTCCTAATATAAAAACGCTATCATCACGTTCCATTTCTTGTATCATAGCTTCGTTAAGAGCCTTGCTAAATGATATAGTTCTAGCCATTATCTTCCCTCCACTTCTCTGTCAGTGTATACATATTTAACCGCATCTTCTGGTTTTGGAACTGGAGATTCTAGTGAGAATTTTACATACTCAGCTATTTCAGTTTCTACTCTTTCAGAAATTGCTTCAATTTCAGCATCGCTAACACCATGATTTTCTTGTAATCTTTGTTTAGCTATTTTTAATGGATCTTTTTCTTTCCAAGCTTCTAATTCACCATCAGGTCTGTAAGCTGCAGGGTCTCCTGAGAAGTGACCTTGCCACCTATAGGACATCATTTCAATCAATGTAGGTCCTTCACCACGTCTAGCTCTATCGACAGCTTGTTGGGTAACTTCAATAACTTCTTCAATATCGTTTCCATCAATTGTCATACTAGGAACTTCATAACCTAGGCCCCATGTTGAAAGTTGCTTTTGTGGATGAGCTTCAGTGTAGTGTGTTGAAATTGCATATTGATTATTAATCAATACATAAACTAAAGGCAACTTCCAGGTAGCAGACATATTCAGACTCTCGTGACATGTTCCTTCACCTAGTGTACCATCTCCCATAAATACAACTGTTACATCATCATTTTTTCTGTAAACAGAATTGAAAGCAGTACCTAAAGCAGTAACAACTGTTGATCCTTGGATTCCATTGAAGCCCATGTTTCTAACTGATAAATCGTGGACGTGCATACTTCCACCTCTACCTCCATTAATACCTGTGGCTTTAGCGAAAATTTCTGACATACATCTTTTTCTCTCCTCAGGTTTGCTTGATAACACGATAGCACCGTGTCCTCTGTGATCTGGGAACTTGTAGTCTGTATCTTTTAAAACATCGACAACTCCAGCTTGCGCTGCTTCTTGTCCAATGCTCAAATGTATAAATCCTGGTATAGTTCCATTTTTTGCGTATACTTCAACTTCTTCTTCGAAGCGACGTATAAGCAACATGTCCTCGTAAACTTTTAATAAATGTTCTTTACTTAATGACATTGTGTAGCCTCCTTTCTAATTTAAAAAACTCTTTCGAATTACTTCCTTATTTATCTCACCAGCAGTAAAGCATTTTCCTGTTCTTGTGCTTTGTAACTGAATTCGAGCTATTGAATGGAAGTCATGGTCAACTTTATAGAAGTCGCATCCACAATCTTCAAACACTGTCTCAAATGGTTCTGGGTAATATGGTGATGAAGTGCTAGAAACAAGTTGGTGAACAACTTTTTGACATTCTACATTATCTGCATCAACCCAAAATTCTGTGGTGCCACCATAAAGAATGGCATCATTGATTCTACCCATTGCCTTTAGTTCATCATTCACCAAAGGTGCAATTGGAGCAATTCCGCGACAATTTACAACTTTACTAACTTCAAAACCTTTTTCATGCATTTTATGACATACTTGCTCTAACAACCTTGCAGCTACTTGAACACTACCAACGATACATGCACTTGGAGCTAGTAAAAGATATACATCCTTAACATCTACTTTACAAGCAGCAGCAACTTCTTTGGCAATTTCATCAGAAGGATATTTGATGTCCTGGATGCAAAGAACCACTTCATCATTTCTATCTCTGTATGGTGTCATATCTAGATACATATCTGTAGGAACTACAGCTTGTGCTCTAGCAGGTCCAGAACCGATAGTGGCGAAGTTACCTTCACCTAATTGCCAACCAGCAATTTGTGATCCTAAACATGTAATTAATGGTTCAGTAACAAATAGTTCAACGGCACTAAATGATATTTCATCATCAAGCTTCCAAGTTCCTAATTGTACTGTTCCGGTGTTACCCATTGTAACTTTAGTGAACATTATACCTGCTTCATAGGAGCCTTTTGCTTCTAGTCCACAGTCGATTAGTGTAGCGCCACAGTCCATTTTAACAACTTTCACGCCAATTTTATCACAATCTTCAATCATTTCCCTGACTACTTTCATAGCCTCTTTGTTAATACTTAAAGCCATTTTCTTCCCTCCTAATATCTGTTGCCGAATACATCGATTGCAGCACCTTTGATTGGAGCAGCTTCATCTGAAACCAGGAATAGTACAACCTTGGATACTTCTGGTGGTTGTAACATCTCTTCCAGTGGGATTACTACGGCTGCGTCAGAATCAATTCTTTCTCTAGTTTTTTCTGTGTTTACCATTCCTAAATATATTGAATTAACATTAATGTTATCGTATTTAACTTCTTCTGATAAAATGTTTGAGAAGGTTATAATGCCTCCTTTTGATGCGCCATAAGCTGCAAAGCCAGGGAAGAATACTTTAGCTCCTGCAGATGCAATGTTAAGAATTTTTCCATATTTCTTTTCAAGCATATATGGTAAAACTGCTTTCGTAAAATAGAAAGTTCCGTTTAGATTGATATTTATTTGTTTTTCCCAATCTTCAACAGATGTTTCAACAACTGGCTGTCCTTTGTAATAGGCTGCATTATTAATTAAAATATCAACACTACCAGCAGTTTTGACTATGTCTTCAATGCATGCTTGTACAGCTTTTGCATCACTGACATCAACCTTATAAGTTAAAGCTTTTGCACCTGATTCTTCAATAGTTCTTTTCATGTTTTCTAAACCAGCAACATCCATGTCTACTAATGCAACAGTCGCACCTTCAGCTGCTAAATCAATTGCATATTGTGCTCCTAAACCTCTTGCTGCACCAGTTACTATCGCTACTTTGTTTTCAAATCTTCTCATTTTACACCTAACTTTCTAGAACTTTCTCCAATATTGTATAACAATGGAGTTCATGTTCCTCAATAACATCTCTGATTTTTTTCTTATCTTTTGTAATTATACATTTAAGTATCTTAAAATGATCTTCAGCTAATTCATTAGCTTCAACTGGGCATTTCTTGACTCCTTCTATGTACAGTGACTTATGTAAAAATGTATGATCATTTAAAATGTCTTTTACACTTGGCAAGTTAACCAAAGCATATAACTCTTCGTGGTATTTTTCAGCGAAATCAACATATCTTTTCCCATCACTACTACTTATAGCTTTTTGACTGCCGTTCACATATTCTTCTAATAATTTTTTCTTATTGTCGGAAATTGCACTGTTGTCAATAATATAATCCATGGCTACAATTTCTAAGGCTCCAGATATTAGCAAACTCTCTTTAATCTCGCTAAGGGACAAATCTTTTATTCTAAAACCAACTCCTGGGTACATAGTTATATATCCTTCTGATTCTAGAATTTTAATTGCACCGCTTACTGGTGTTCTACTTACTCCAATTTCATTAGCTACATCGACAATAGTGTAAAGATGATTCTTTTTATAGAGTCCTTGTCCAATTTTGTCTTTTATCTCATTGTAAGCAAATTCTGTTTTTGTAATGAACTTTCTAACCATTATTCCTCTTTTCCCCCTAGTCAGCTAGGATCAGGTCGTTTATATTTATCGTCCCTAAGGACCTGATAATCGAAGTGAATAGTTTTTCTTCATCAGCAATATTTACGTTGGCTTCAATCGAAGTTATAAAATCTTCGTGTTTTCTGCCTTTTCTATATTCTGGCTCCTTGCTTGGATGTAGAAGATATTCCGATATTTGTTTTAAATTCCCTCTTATAATCAATGTACAATAATAGGTAATGTAGTCTTTAGTACTATATATACTTGATCCTAGGATTTTTTTATCTCCTATACATAAATCTCCATTGCCTCTTATAGCTAAAGGAACATCCATGTAATTAAGTATACCTTCCTTGATTTTCTTAACAGATTCTTCAAGAAAGCCCATAAGATCTACTGCTCTATTATCCTTTTTAAAACTACAACTTAGAACAAGAACCCCAGGGAAAAGGAGGACTGCGCCTCCTCCACCTTTTCTTCTTAAAATCGGTACAGCATCTTGCATGCACCTGGCTTCATTTACATCGCTCGAATGTGGTGTTACCCTTCCTAGAACAACTGCTGTTCCATTTTGGTATTCCCCTTGGACATAAATCTCGTTCTCATTCATTTTTTCCTTAATATATTTATCAAGTTTATATTCTGGAAACTTTTCTATTTTCATAACTAATTGTCATCACCTTCATAAGGTTGTGCCCAAGCTTTTGGCGCTTTTCCTTGTTTAGAAAATACTAGTAATAGCAAAGTAATTATATATGGTAGCATTATCGCGGACATATATCCTCCTGGAATATCCCAAGCGAATATTTGCACATAATTTCGAACAGCTTCAGAAAGTCCAAAGACAATAGCTCCAAATGCTGCACCTAAAGGTGTATATCTACCAAAAACTATACAGGCAAATGCGATAAAACCTTTACCAGCTGTCATATTGTTAATGAATACTCTAACATCACCAATTGTTAAGGCTGCTCCAGCTAAGGCTGAAATCATACCTGTGTATAGGAAACAAAGCATTCTTAATCTTCTTACTCTAATTCCCATGGAAGCTGCGGCAGTTGGATATTCACCAACCGCTCTAATTGATAGCCCGATAGTTGTTTTTTGTATAACCCACCATGTTAAAGGGATCAATAATATTGCTAATATCAGGAACCAGTTGACTCCAATTATTGCTTCTCCTAAATAAATCTTAAATATAGGGTCAAATCCAGGAGAAATATTGTTTCCGGCTGAAGTTGTCATGCTGAATTTTCCCATCAAGGTATTAGTTATACCTAGCGCCACCATATTAATAGCAACAGCTGTTACTACTTGATTTGTGTTCCAATAAATCATGGCAATTCCATGAAAGAATGCCAAAACTATTCCACTAGCCATTCCTGCAATTAGTCCAAAATAGACATTTCCTGTAGTTATAGCCACATAATATGAGAAGAAGGCTCCAATCAACATAGTTCCTTCAAGACCCAAGTTTAGTGTACCACTTCTTTCTGATACCACCCCACCCATAGTCATGATCAAAAGAGGTGTTCCCATTACTATTCCACTTAATAAAAATAACATTGCTGCATTAAGCATCTTCCTGGCCCTCCTTTGCACAATTTTCTTCAAGAGCTTCATGAGCTAATTTCTTCATCAGCATTTTTTTGCTGATTATCTTGGGCAATACTGCACCTGTTATAACGAAGAAAACAACTATGCCCTGAACCATTCTTGTGAATGATTCTGGAACCTCAGCAATAATCTGCATTGTGTTATTACCTGCCTGCAATGCTCCAAAGAATATAGCAGAAAGTATTACACCGACAGGACTCAAGTTAGCAAGCAATGCAACTGCAATTGCATTATAGCCAATACCAATGGAGAAATTCTCTAATAATCTGTGGTGATATCCTAAAATTTCAATAGCACCAGCTAGGCCAGCCATAGCTCCGCTAACAACCATTACATTGGTTTGTATCCAACTCATGTTCATGCCTGCATATTCAGCAGCCTTAGGATTCATTCCAATAGCTTTCATCTTAAAGCCAATTGAAGTTCTTGACATTACAAACCAAACAACTGCTACAAGCACTAAAGCTACTAATAACCCTATATGAACTTTCTTTAGAACACCGTCAAATAATAATGGAAGACGCATTGCTTCATGAACAGGTGAAGATTGATTGGCATTTACACCGGGTTCATGTAGGAAGCCTCCTGGTTGTACCTGTTGACTCAAGAAAAATATTATTATGTAATTGAGCAACATTGTAACAACAACCTCATTTATTCCCCTATAGGCTTTTAGATAACCTGGAATAAACGCAAGAATCGCACCAAACATCATAGCGACTACTATTGATAGTGGAATTGAAATTATAGCTGGAAGTCCTTGAAACATAGGCATAGTTGCTATAATAGAGCCACCCATGGCACCAAAGAATAACTGTCCTTCAACACCAACGTTAAAAATTCCTGATTTGTATGAAATTATTACTGCTAACCCACCAATAATTAGAGGTATTGCCTTAATCAAAGTATTTGATATAGCTCCTAAAGATCCAAAAGATCCTATATAAAGTCCTTCAAAAGCCTTTAAAGGACTAGAACCCCAGGCTAAAAGCAATAAGCTTGATACGAGAATACCAACAATCAGACCAAATATAGGAGCAATAATATTTTCTTTATTTTTCATCTTTACCCCCCCTTATACCTGTCATCATTAAACCTAATTCTAAAATATCAACATTCTTATTGTCTATAATTCCCATGAATTCACCTTCATGAATAACAGCAATTCTGTTAGAAACCATCAATATTTCTTCAAGCTCTGTCGAAATAAGCAACACTGCTGCTCCTCTTTCCTTTTCTTCAAGAAGTTTATTTCTAACAAATTCTGTGGCCCCAATATCTAATCCTCTTGTTGGTTGTACAGCGATTATTATATCAGGTTTTCTATCGATTTCTCGAGCAAGAATAACTTTTTGTTGGTTACCACCAGATAATTCTTTTGTTGGGCAATCACCATCATAACATTTAATATTGTAGTCATTAATCATTGACTTACCATGACTTCTTATATATTTAAAATCAATGATACCTTTTTTACTATATGGCATATGCGCTATACCCTCTAATGCTAGATTTTCATTTACAGTCATGTCAAGGACCAAACCTCTTTCATGTCTGTCTTGTGGAATATGTGACATTCCTTTTTCATATATATTCTTAGGCTTTATGTGTGTGAACACATCCTTACCTATTACTATCTCACCTTTGTCAATTTTTATTAAGCCTGTTAAGGCTTCTGCTAGCTCCGCTTGTCCGTTACCATCAACGCCGGCAACTCCTAGAATCTCCCCTTGCTTAATTCCGAAAGATAAATTTTTGATTCTTTCTAAGCCATGTTTATCTTTTACTGTTATATTTCTAACATCTAACAATAAATTGTCGTGGATTACTGGTTTTATATTAAAGTCCATTAGTACGTCACGACCTACCATCATATTTGCTAATTTTCTTGGATTTGTATCAGTTCTATTAACTGTACCAGCCATTTTACCATCTAATAAAACTACAACTCTATCTGCAAGTTCCATAACCTCTTCAAGTTTATGTGTAATCATTAAAATAGATTTGCCTTCTTCGACAAAGTGTTTTAGTGTTTTGAAAAGTTCTACAGTTTCCTGTGGTGTAAGTACAGCAGTAGCCTCATCAAGTATGAGAATATCTGCATTTCTATAAAGCATTTTTAATATTTCTACTCTTTGTCTAGTACCAACTGAAAGATCTTTAACCTTGGATTTTGGATTTATGCCAAAACTATATCTATCTGACAATTCTTTAACTGCCTTTTCGACTTTTCTTATATCAAGATATGGTGTATTACCAGTACTTCTTCCTAATATAACGTTTTCGGCTACTGTTAGTTCCTCAACAAGCATGAAATGTTGATGAACCATACCAATACCTAATGCTTCAGCATCTTCAATCTTAGTTAGTTTAACTTTTTCTCCCTTAATGAATATATCCCCTTTTGTAGGGTGATATATGCCGTACAAGCAATTCATCAATGTACTCTTACCTGCACCATTTTCACCTAGTATAGCTAGAATCTCGCCTCTTTTTAACTCGAAAGATACATTGTCATTTGCTACCACTTTTGGAAATATTTTGCATAGGTTATCAACCTTTAAAACAGTTTCCATTACAAACCTCCCCTTAGGTTAATTGGAGATAAGAGAGCTTTCTCTTATCTCCAATTGTTAATTATTTTCCAAAAATTACGTCTTGTGGATCGTAGAATTCACTAGCTGGTTTTCCTAGCAGGTCAAATATTTGTCTAGCTGTTTTATTGCCATCCATAATATCTTTTACTGCTTTTTCGCCTGCAGCTTTAGCTGCTGCTGGAGCAGTTGGAGACCAAGTTCCTATTTTTAGAATTCCATCTTTTACGCCTGGATTGAAGTGTCTTGACACGAATGCGTCGTCTTTAACTTCTTGTGCAATCATTTTGATTACTCCAGGAATGTCTTGTATCATTGATACAGTGATAAAGTCTTTTTTGTAAGCTTCATAGAAGTCACCAGTCCAACCAATGAACTTAACGTCTTTACCTGCAGCTTGAGCTTCTTCAATTGCTTGAATAGCACCAGCGTCGCAAGCATCACCAATTCCTAGAATTGCTGTAACACCTTGGTTGATCAATTGCTCTGCTGCTTTTTTACCAGCGGCTATGTCAGTCCAGCTTCCAGTGTAAACATCCATTACTTGAATTGTAGGATCAGTTTCTTTTACAGCTGCTTTGATAGCATCAACTTCAGCTAATAATGTAGGGATCTTTGCAGCTCCTACGAAACCAAATTTTTTGCTGTCTTTAGTTAGTTCAGCACCGATTTTGCCTCCGATATAACCTAATTCATAAGGTTTGAAAACAGCAGATGATAAGTTTTCAACAACTCCACCAGCAGCTCCACCAGTATTTAAGAAATAAATGTCTGGATATTCTTTAGCCATTTCTGTTAAAGCATCGCCCCACTCGAAACCGTGTCCGATAATTAGGTTGTAGCCTTGATCAGCGTAAGCTTGTAATGCTTGTTTTTGAGCATCTTGAGCTACGTTTTCAGTGTTACTGATTTCAAAGCCAATGTCTTTCAAGCCTACCAAGCCTTTATAGGCATTTTCATTCCATCCGCCGTCATTAACTGGTCCACCAGTACATAATGCAGCTTTGAGTGTTTCTTCCTTTTCTGCACTTCCTCCACAAGCAGTTAACATTACGCCTGCAAGTAGAATTAGTAATACGGAAATAATTTTTTTCATTTTCTTTCCTCCTTTTTTTGGTAATTCTTTACCAATATTGACTGATAATATGATTCAATCTGGAATTACGCCTTAAGACTTCATCCAGTCAAAACCGAAGTATGGAAATTAAAGTGTTGAAACCTGACCCCATTTAGTTTCTATTAGAGAAACTTCTTCTCGAAGATCCTTAGCTCTTTTAGCCAAGTCTCTTATCGCTTCATCTTTAGAATAAGTTGTCAAAACATTGTTTTCTTTAACAATCTTACCACCAACAATAACAGTTTCAATGTTATCTGGTTCAGATGAATAAACAATAGCAGCTATCGGATCAGCTACAGGGCATGATGATAATGTATTTGGAGTAAATATGAAGCAATCTGCTAATTTACCAACCTCTATAGAACCGATCTTATCTTCCATCCCAAGTGCCTTAGCACCATTTATTGTAGCCATTTCTATAATAGTTTCTGCTGGCATAACCTTAGGATCAACTAAGTTTGCCTTATGAACTAATGAAGCCGCCTTTATATGTTCTAGCATATTCTGTGTATCGCTACTTGCTGAACCATCAGCCCCTAGACCTACGTTTAAGCCTTCTTCAATCATTCTAGGTACTGGAGCAAATCCACTTCCTAGTATCATATTAGACACTGGACAGTGACAAACGGAAATGTTATGTTTCTTAAATATTTTGAAATCGCTTTCATTCATTTGAACACAATGTACTGCTATAAATCTTTCGGATAATACCCCTGTAGTTTCTAGAAATTCCATTGTAGTCTTCCCGTACTTTTCAAGGGAGAATGTATCGTCATCGCCAGATTCCAATGTATGCATTGTTACTGGTATATTGTATTTTTGAGAATACTCTGCACATTTTTTAAAACCTTCTGAGCTTAAGTCCCAAATTATTCCAGGAGCTAAGGCTAGAGAGATTAGGTCGTTATCTTTTAATTCAACTAATAAACGATCCACATCAGCGAAGAACATATCTTCTGTTTCATCAATAGGACAAGGTGGTAAGCCTGGATAATTGACTACTTTAGTATGTCCTCTACCTAATATCCCTCTAATGCCTGTTCTCTTGAAAGCTTCGACAACTGCATCGTCCAGACCCAGTTCATGGGCGTGGCAATACTGGTAATCTAGGACGGTAGTTGCACCTGTATTCAAATTCTCTAAGCAACCTGCAGTGGCTGCCGCTAGAATAAGATTATAATTTATGAAGCCATAAGCTTTTCTTACTGAAGAGTCTAACCAGTCAAAAAGACTTTTATCTCTACCAAGTCCTTTAAGTGAGTTTTGGAAAAGATGACTATGTAAGCTAATGAATCCTGGAAAAAGGGCTTTCCCTTCTCCATCAATAACTTTGTCAGCTTTATAGTCGGCTTCAAGATCTTCCGTTTTTCCAATGGCAACAAATTTTTGATTTTTGATTGCAACAAACCCATTATTTATTAGTTCTCTCTTTTCATTTACAGTTACAATCATTATATTTTTGATAATTAAATCTACGTTGTTCATTTAAATCCCTTTCTTGCATCCTGCATGCAGGATGTTGCCTTGTGCACATTATACACCGTTTTCACGAAAAAAACACCTATTTTTCAAAATTTATATAATTTCTTATGTGAAATTTTTCGCAATAATTATTTATCATATCTTATTGCTTGTCTTGTGAATAAAAATGATGATTTATGATTATTCAATTGCAATATTTCAGCATGAGGATGATCATCAAAACTAAATGGCATATTCCAACCTGGACTTAGTTGTCCACCAATAAAGGTAGTTGTATATGTCAAGAAATATTCGTTCATAATCTTTTCTTTCATCATCAACCAAGTTATGGTTGGAGATTCTACTATCACCTGATTAACACCAGCTAATTTCAAACTTCTCATGAATAATTTCAAATCTGTCCCGCCGCCACTATCAGCACTTATAACTGAAATAACATCAGAAACAGTATTAATGATTCCACTAAGTTTTTC
>JBGSJN010000095.1:0-1721 GCA_041741995.1 Bacillota bacterium | reverse complement strand
CACAAAACCTCCAATAAAAATCCCCAGGACTTTCATGGTGCTTTTTTCTTTGATGAAGTTCTCTATAGTCTTTGATGAATAACTATTGGAATATTTAATCATAACAGCCAAAATAGCAGAAAAAGTAAAAGTAGTTATGGTTAATAGAGCTCCAGCAAGTGGAGCCAGGATTATTCTAGCCAAACTAACATCCGTAAACATAAATTGAGGTAAAAATCTCCCAATATCCCAAATATTCAAGTCAACCAACATTACCCCTACTAATATAAATATGGAGATAATCATATACTCAATATTATAAATCCAGGTAGCCTGGTTATAAAACCAGATTCTTAGTCTTGTCAGCATGATACACCCTGCCCTTCATTAATATATTTAATATTATACTCCAAAATATTTATATAGGCTATATCTCAATTTATATCACTAATATAGGACACTCCGACTTTTATCTGATATTATCATACTTTTCTTGACATAAAAGTCAATTAATCACTATACGTTATAGTTGTATATAAAAGTTTGTAGCATAAAAAAACAAGGACAATACTAAAGTATGTCCTTGTTTAACGTTTAATTCTTTATCCTTTAAATTCCCTACCCATTTTATCAGCAGCTAATAAGGCAGCAAGCACCTTATCTACTGTAATCTCTACAGGCTCATTAAAAATGAAGGAATACTCACCACATGCATCTAAAGCTATAATATTCAGCTCATCCTCAGTTGGATTCTCTAGACCAATATCAGAAAAAGTAATAGGCAGCCCTACATCTTTGCAAAAACTATAAACCTTATCAAGTTCGGGCTTATCCGCTTTATTTAAATGAAGACCAACCAAAACCCCAAAAGCAACCTTCTCACCATGTTGATACTTCTTGGTCCTAGGAATCTGGGTCAGTGCATTATGAATACTATGTGCAGTAGCAATATTAGTTGATTCAAAACCAATACCACTAAGTAAAATATTAGCCTCTATAACCTTTTCAAGATCAGAGGTAACCTCACCCTTCTCACAATCAATCTTAGCTTGTCTGCCATACTTTAAGATAATCTCAGTAGCAAGTCTTGCCAAGGCAAGACCTGTTTCAGTCATTTTGCCACCATGATATGTTTTCGCCCCACTTAAGGCAACAGAATCAGCTTCATAACCAGTAGATAGAGCATCCCCCATACCAGCAACTAAAAAACGAACCGGCGCCTTAGCAATAATCTCTGTATCAACAATAACAGCTTTCGGATGTTCTTTTTGCTTAATAAAATCAACAACAACACCAGCCTCATCATAAACAACAGCATTACCAGTACAAGGTGCATCGGTTGAAGCTATTGTGGGAACAATTATTACAGGAATACCCATCTTATCAGCAACCAATTTGGCACAATCCAAGGCCTTGCCTCCACCTATTCCAGCAATTACTGTAACCTTAGCCTCCTTAGCAATTTCATATACCCTTTCAACCTCAGCATAGGTACACTCTCCTCTAAAAACTTCTACAATACTTGTACTTTCATCTTTCATCACTACATTTAACATTTCAACAAAACCATCGGCTACAAGTGACATCATGTTTTTTCCATATTTACCCAATATTTCTGGCAATCGATTGATAAGTCCATACCCTTGGATATATTGACTCGGGAAAAATAATTTTTGTTCTAGTTTCATCTTTTCAGCTCCTTAATTATTCTTATTAGTCACTACATTCTACTACATAAATTC
>JBGSJN010000094.1:0-7383 GCA_041741995.1 Bacillota bacterium | reverse complement strand
TTGACCCTCAATATTGATATCATCTGAAATATCATGATTACCATACCAGGCTCTTGCACCCTTTTCTTCATACTCATTCTTAACAACTATATCAATCGGTGAATCACCAATTAGTTCAATTTCAGGTGACAGATAACTTACTGCCCAAATTGCAGAACCAATTATTATAACTGTAAAAGCCCCAATTATCCAGGCAATATTTTTAAGGAGAAATCCTTTCATAATGAACACCTCCACTAATTATAAATAAAAGAATCTATTATATATTTATTATACAATAGATTCTTGAAAATATGTTATCTTCTATAAAAATTTTATTTTACTACTTGATTAATCGACTAATTGAAAGACCATCAGGTTCTAAATTTTGTTCTTTTAATTGTTTTATGAAAAATGGTTTTTTGTTATATAAATCCATGACAACTGCACCATTAGGGCAATAATACAGACAATTAGTACAATGTACACAAATATCTTTTTCTATAGTTGCAGGATATCCATCCTTTATTACCAGATAATTAACCGGACATTTTTCAACACAGACATAACACTGCTCACAAAGATCATAATTAAATTTAACTGAAGGGAAACTATTACCTGTCACCAGACGCTCATCCGCAAGATCAGGGAATTCAGCAAAACTACCAACTAGCTTAGACTCTATATCCTGCAAAGGTCTATCTTGACTAGTAACAACATTTATTAAAGTCTTTACAAAATCACTGACCAAAGGCAACACTTCATTTCCAGGCAAATTTTCACCTATGGGATAGTCTATATTTCTTGAAATACAGTGTTCACTATCCACTTCAAGTGCAGCCCAGGTATTACGTCCAACCTTGCTCAATTCTATACAAGCTTCAGCAGCACCAACTCCTGGAGTAATTTTACCAAAGGTTGTAAAAATGCCGGCATTACTAGAATATATTTGATTATCGGCTTGAGGAAGTTTTTTAATTAAATCTAAAACATTATAGTGGAGATGGTCAATATATATCGGTCCTCCAATTAGTAGCAAATCATGTTTTTCTATTCTATTATTAAATTTTAGAAAATCTCCATTAGGGAATAAATCAACATCCTTTGTCATATTCAACATCTGTACTTCCCACTGCAAACTATTAAATTCATCTTTTAAAAAATTAGCAACCTTATCTGTACTACCACAAGGACTAAAATATATAATCGATACCTTCACATTACACCTCCAAGACTAATTTTAAGCAGTAAGCCTATCGACTTACTGCTTAATTATATGCTAAATTTTATTTTATTACTATTCTTCCGTATCAACTATTAACTTTTTATCTCTATGTATTAGACTACCGATAATCAAGCCATAACCGATAACCAATAATGGGAAACTTACAAGTCCAGAAACTATTGGTATAGCTTTTAGTATCCCTATAACTATGGCCATTATCAAAACTATAAGAATATTATTGCCAACTGCCATACTAGGAATTTTCTTGCTAAATAAGCTACTTAAGACTACAATGGCAATCCCACCTGATAGATATAATAAGGCAGTATTTAAGATTATAGTGAATATTCCTAATTTAATACCTAAACCAGTTAAGAAAAGTACTAACGGTAATAGGAATGATAATATTAGCCCAACTAATCCGAAAAGGAATATTGTTGTTATTGCATTTTCCTTATCCATTAGTCTAATCAACTTATCCTTATGATCCTTGTTGATAACAAATGTTATAACAACCCAAATCATTATTACAGAAAATACAAAACTTAAAAATGTAAATAATTTTCCCAGTAATATTGACCCGGCAGTTTCAGGTTTTCTTTCTTCTCTAAAAATTTTACCACCAACACTATCTTCATCAATATCAACTTTTTCCGAACTATAGTTCAAATCACCATCAATACCTCCTCTAATAGATATTCTTGAAGCTGTAATATAACCATCACCATCAATTCTGCCATCAATATTGATTATACTTCCGGCTAAAAATATGTCTTGACCAACATTAGAACTCCAAGAGGATGTAAATCTATTACCAGCTCCGAATACATTACCTTTAACCTCTCCATTAACTTCTATTTTTTGTCCAGCCGCATATACATCCCCGTTTATAAAGCCATTAATAACAATATCGGTCCCTGCAGCAAAGACATTCCCCATAACATCACCATTGATAACAATATCCTCTCCAGCGACATAAAGATTGCCTTCAATTACCCCATTATGTTCAAAATATGAACCGGCAAAAGTATAGTTTTTCTCTATTACTTCACTTTCTTGTACCACAACCCTATCACCACTTGCAACTTTAAAACCAACAGCAGTTAGTGAAGCAAGTAGTATTAGTGATAAAATAATTAAACCTCTAAATATTTTTTTCATTTTCATTCCCCTTTCATTTAACAATAATTTTATGTTCTTTACCTTAATTCTTTTTATTAATTCTGATTTTTTTTCTTCAAGGCAGCGTTTACTTTATTAATCTTTAATCTCATATTTAAAAAGATTATCAACCAGAATATAATATAGCCAGCCAGGAAGACCAAGAGATAAACCATTAAGCTTCCAAATGTATAAGGATAAAAATAGAGGACTTCTTTATTAGGTAATATAGAACCTAACAATACTCTTACATTTGAAAGAAATTGACCAATCAGATCATGTTTTATCCAATAGTTAATATACGAGACAATATAGAAACTAGACCCAACTACAAGAAAATGAATAATCGTTGCTTTTAAAATACTGAACTTCTCATAACGGAATATAGTTGATATCCCTCCTATCACACCACCAAGAATCCCTGTTGTCAATACTTGAAAAGCCATGGCCATGGGTACACTTCCAAAAAAGACAATAAGTTCTTCCTTAACACCATAATATTGATTATTGCCGGCAACAAAAGCAACTATTATCGATCCTATATATAAAATAACGACACCTATTAAGGTACCAAACATTATATTTCTTATAATTTTATTTCTCATATTATCACCTATATTCCCAAAACTTCTTTTATTTTACTTACAAATCTTCTGGACACGTATGTTGTTTCTTTGTTATCTAAGTTAACACATATTGTACCACTAAAGCTTAAATCAAAATTTATTACCCTCTTTAAATTAATGATTTCAGAATTGGATATTCTTACAAAATTATTCTTATCAAGTCTTTCTTCTAATTCATAAAGTCTGGCTTTTATCAGGTATGTACCTTGACTAGTCTCAGCCATGACTTTTTGCATAGAAGAATATATCCTGATGATTTTATTCTCATCAATAATTTCTACAATATCATCTTTAAAGCAAGTCAAAGTTCCCTTGTGATGCTTGTTTTCAATTTCCTTTAGCTTATTGATGATTTCTGTTATTTCATCATCAATCTTACTTGCTTGAACTACTATTGTAGTTTCCTGGGATTTTTCATCAATTCTAATATCGATCTTCAATTCAAAGCCTCCCTCAAGTTCTAAAAAAAGTATATCATACTAATAGAAAAATTCAGATAAATATCTACATCTGGTCAATTTTTACATATATTTGGTATAAAAATAGACAGTCTTTGCAGACTGTCTATAATCTCTATTCACTTTTATTCATCAAAGGCATCTTCTACTTTCCATACTTTCCAGACATTTCCAACTAAATCCGGACCTGGTTTTAATGTTACTTTACCAGGTTTCCAACCTGATGGTGTAGCTTGTGTTCCTTTAGATTCTCTAACTAATTGGAAGGCTTTTACTTGACGTATACTTTCGCCAACGTTCCTTCCAACAGGTGGTGTGAGTACTTCAAATCCTTGGATTATTCCATCTGGATCTATGATGAATCTGCCTCTAGTTTCTACTCCTGCATCTTCATCGTATATTCCATACATCTTTCCTATTTCTCCACTTTGGTCTGATAACATAGGGTATGGAACACCAGCATCGACCATTTTTGATAATTCATGATCATTCCACATTTTATGAACAAATACACTATCAACACTAACTGATAATACTTGTACTCCCAAATCTTCCATTTCCTTATTTTTAGCAGCAACTGCTGCTACTTCTGTTGCTCAAACAAATGTAAAATCTCCAGGATAGAAACAAAGCAATACCCATTCCCCCTTATATTCAGACAAACTTACATTTGCAAACTCTCCTTTAATATATGCTGGTGCTGTAAAATCTGGTGCTGGTTTTCCTACTTGGACCATATTTTTCACTTCCTTTACGTTTGTTTCACTAACCATCTGTTCATTTTCTTTGACAGGTTTTTTAACAGCTGGTCTTTGACAACCAGGCTTAAATGCTTCCGGCATTGTTATTACCCCCTTTACATCTATGAAATAAAGAAATTCTATATTTCTAGCCTAATTATATTCCCATACTTATGTTTAAGTCAATTAATACATTGAATAGTTCTCCTAACTATATTAAAATTAATCATGTAACTATTATTTATAGTATAAATGAAAAGAGGAAAAATCATGAAAGAAAAAGCCTTAGATGTCTTAAGAAAATACAATAAAAGCGAAGCCCTAGTCCGTCATGGAATTGGAGTTGGTGGAGTGATGGCCTATTTTGCCAATGAAGCCAAAGAAGATGTGGACTACTGGACAGCAGTAGGAATACTTCATGATATCGACTATGAAAAGTATCCAAATGAGCACTGTATCAAAGCCCAGGAACTACTAAAAGAAAACGGATATGACCAAAAATTCATTCATGCCGTAGTATCACATGGATATGGTCTAGTAGTTGATATTGAACCAGAACTCTATATGGAAAAAGTCCTCTATACAATAGATGAACTAACAGGACTCATTGGTGCCGCAGCCCTTATGAGACCATCCAAATCAGTAATGGACATAGAAGTCAAAAGTGTCAAGAAAAAATTCAAGGACAAAGCCTTTGCAGCAAGTATAAATAGAGAAGTAATTCTTGATGGTTGTGTAAGACTCGGAACAGAACTAGATGTAATTATAGAAAAATGCATCCTAGGAATGCGTAGTGTAGCTAAAGATATCGGACTTTAGTATACAATTAAAACTAATCATTTATTGACAGGAGGGATAGAAATGAAATATATTCCTAATATAATTACTATAACTAGAATTATACTATAATTGATCATTATAATTACTATCCCCTTATCAACTTCATTTTTCATTCTCTATATCATCTGTGGTTTAAGCGATATACTTGATGGCTATATTGCACGAAAAACAAAATCTACAAGTAAACTAGGCGCTAACCTAGATGGACTTGCAGATTTTATTTTGATCGCAGTTGTTTTATATAAAATTATCCCTATACTAGACACACCAATTTGGTCTCTAGTCATTATGGGATTCATTGCTATAATCAGAATTTTATCTCAAATTATTGGCTGGGTCAGGTTCAATAAACTGATTTTTCTTCATACCTATTTAAATAAAGCCACTGGTCTTGGACTTTTTATATCGCCACTATTACTTGTCATTTTAGATATAAACATAACCCTTATCATACTATTGACTATAGGAACTTTATCAGCTTTTGAAGATCTATATCTTAACTTGAAGGAAGAAAAAATTAACTTAAATAACAAAGGTGTCTTTTTCAAATAACTATAAAGCATTCTTCCTTAATCTAAATCTCCAGATAGCCAATAGTAGAAAAAAAACAAATGATGCAACAAGTACAATAAGATGAGTAGGCACACTAATAAACCCATCTCCCCAAGTGAAAACCACACCTAATGTCACCTTAAAATCCTCAAATCTATCAATGGGAACATTGACAAAAGACTCTTTCATAGGAACATCCATGAACACCTGTCTAAACAGAGCGGCTGCATGAGAAATAGGAAATAACTTAATAGCAAACTGTACAGAATCAGGTAAAGAACCTACTGGAACATATATACCTGTTAGAAAACCAATCAAGGTTCCAAGAATTGTACTAAAAGAAGTAAAGGCGTTCTGACTCTTAAAAAAAGTCACAATGAAAGCAACCATAGAACTGCTTGTAAGAGTTGTAAGTAAAATTAACCCTAAAATCTTTAAAATATCCATCAAAGGAAGAATCCTTCCCCCATTCATAACTATATACCCTTCACATAAGACAAAAGCTACCATGGAAATAATTACGCCAATAATAAAAGTGCTTATCAGATAACCGCCAATTAGCTTGCTTCTTTTAACTGGAGAGCAATAAAAATCCTTAATAATTTTCTTATATTGATCATCAACCATAATACCAAAAGCACCAAGTGTAGTAGTAATGGAAGTAACAGATAACAACCCTCCCATGATCCAGCTATCCATCAAGAACCTGCTACCAGGAATATCTACAAGCCCAGAAGATAACATATCTCCTAGAAACAGGATATATAAGCCGATAATAATAAAAACAGCCAACAAAGAAAAGAAAACAGCACTTCTATCTCTAAAGAATAATTTAAGATTTCTTAATATTAAATGTTTCATTCCCTTATTCCCTTTCCAGTGATGTTAATAAAAGCATCATCCATAGTTCCCTTTAATACTTCAAAACTAATCAAGTCTTTCCTATACTTATCAATTAATGGAATTGCTTCAAAAGTTGAGCCTATTTCAAGAATAATAGTGTCAGCTGATACTACAGCCTCGAGATTATCTTTTTCTATTCTTGTCCTTAGACTTCCAATATCTCTTGCAGTTAGAACCAGCCTATCCTTTGAGTATTTATCCCTTAATTGTGATGGTGTTCCACTTGCTGCTAGTTCACCATTATCGATGATAATTACATAATCAGCCTCAGCTGCTTCTTCCATATAGTGAGTTGTAAGGAATACTGTCATGCCAGTATCTGCTTGCATTTCTTTGATTGTTTTCCAGATATTGCTTCTAGTTTGTGGATCCAAGCCAGTAGTAGGTTCATCTAAAAATAAAATTTCCGGAGTATTTATTAAAGCCCTGGCTATGTCACTTCTTCTTCTTTGACCTCCTGATAGTTTACCGTAAGGACGGTCAAGAAACTCCAGAACACCACAAGCCTTGGCTGATTTTTCAACAGCCAAAACTAGTTCCTTTTTACTCAACCCATAGAAACTGCCTCTAATAAGAAGATTTTCTCTGACAGTCAGTAAGTTATCCAGTAAGCTGTCTTGAAAGACAACCCCTATTAGACTTCTGATTTTATCATCATCAATTCCAACGACATTGCCCTTAATTGTTACTTTCCCAGAATCCTCCTTAAGAAGAGTGCTTATTATATCTATCGTGGTTGATTTACCTGCTCCATTAGGTCCTAAAAATGCGAATAGTTTACCTTGTTCTACCTTGAAGCTAATATTCTTTACTGCTTCAACTGCCCCATAGGATTTCACTAAATTTTCTACCGCTATGATTTCAGTCATATAATCACTCCCTTTTACGATTAATTAATT
>JBGSJN010000093.1:0-7879 GCA_041741995.1 Bacillota bacterium | reverse complement strand
CCTGTTCCCATACCGAACACAGAAGTTAAGCTCTTCAGCGCCGATTGTACTTGGACATTGGTCCTGGGAGAGTAGGACGTTGCCAGCTTTTTGTTTTTAAAGAGTATATGTTGATCATTTCGGTGATCAACATATTTTTTTATCTCACAATGTGGTATAATTTATTAGTATGAATTTGAGGTGACACAATGATTAATATTAATGAAATACAAGAAAAAGCAATTGATTTTATAGAAGAATATATTAAAGAGGCAGGTGTGGAAGGTGCAGTCATAGGCATCTCAGGAGGTATTGATTCAGCTGTTGTGGCGGCTCTTGCTGTAAAAGCCCTGGGTCACAATAAGGTCTTAGGATTAATTATGCCTTGTCAAAGTAATAATAAAGACATGATTGACGCTACTAGCTTTGCCGAAAAACTTGGCATTAGATATAAGGTTATAGACTTGACTAACACTTATTTGGAGTTTTTAAAGGATAATGGAGAAAATAATCAAAGCGATTTATCTTTTTGCAATATAAAACCTAGATTAAGAATGACAACACTTTATTTCCATGCAAGCTTAAATAATTATCTTGTACTAGGAACTAGTAATAAGAGTGAGCTTGTTACTGGTTATTTAACAAAATATGGTGATGGCGGTGTAGATATAGAACCGATAGCTGATTTATTGAAATTTGAAGTATATGAATTAGCAGGACTTTTAAACATACCCGAAGCTATAATCGATAAACAACCTACTGCAGACTTGCGACCTAATCAAACTGATGAAGGTGAGATGGGCTTCACGTATGAAGAATTAGATAAATTCATCTTAACAGGTGATGCAGTTGAAAAAACAAAAGTTAAAATAATGAAATTATATAATCAAAGCAGGCACAAGCTTGATGGCCCTGCAATGCTTAAATTGAATAGAAAATTCTATTTAGAATAAACATAGAGGTGAAAAATGTCAGGACATTCCAAATGGTCAACGATCAAACACAAAAAAGCAAAACTTGATAACAAAAGAGCAAAAGTCTTTACCAAAATTGGTAAAGAAATTATGGTAGCAGTAAAATTATCAGGATCAGACCCAGATAATAACTCGAGACTAAAACTAGCACTTCAAAAAGCAAGAATTAGTAACATGCCAAGTGATAACATCAAGAAACTTATTCAAAAAGCAGCAGGAGATAATAATAATACCAACTATGAAGAGTTAGTTTATGAGGGCTATGGAGTTGGTGGTGCAGCTGTAATAGTAGATGTAATGACTGATAATAGAAATAGGACAGCTGGCGAAATAAGACACATTTTTGATAAATGTGGAGGCAATATGGGGGAGTCTGGTTGTGTATCATGGATGTTTGATAGCAGAGGTTTAATTTCATATAATTTAGAAAAAGTTGATGAAGATGAGATTACCTTGATGGCTATTGAAATTGGAGCTGTAGATGTAGAGGTAGAAGATGGCTTGTTAAACGTGTATACTGAGATTAAAGATTTTGAAAATATAAGAAGCACACTTGAAGAAACTTACCAAGAAGCAGAAGTGGCAGAATTAACAAAGATTCCAAGAGATAATATTGAAGTATTGGATATAGAACAAGCGAAATTACTTGTAAAAATGATGGATTTACTTGAAGATAATGATGATGTTCAAGATACCTATAGTAATTTTGACTTTTCAGATGAGATTGCAGGTCAGCTCTAATGAGAATACTAGGAATAGATCCTGGAACAGCAATATGTGGTTTTTCAATATTAGATTATATTGGCAATAAATTCTCGCTAGTAAGTTATGGAGTTGTTAGAACACCTGCACATACTGAGTTGAAAGATAGATTGTTGACAATCTATCAAGAATTAGACGAGCTTATAGAAAGACATAAACCAGATGCTTTGGCTGTAGAAGATCTTTTCTTTAATACAAATGCAAAAACTGCACTATCTGTTGGTCATGCAAGAGGTGTAATTTTACTACTAGGTGCATTAAAAGGCATGACTGTTTCATCATATACACCACTTCAAGTAAAGCAGAGTGTTGTAGGTTATGGCAGAGCGGAAAAGAGACAAGTTCAAGAAATGGTGAAAATTATTTTAAAATTGGAGAAAATTCCAACACCTGATGACGCAGCTGATGCTATAGCTGTAGCAATTTGTCATGGCCATTCATATAAATTAAATGATAGTTTAAGAGAAAAGAGGTAATACATTGATAGGTTTTCTAAAAGGAAAAATATTCAAGATAGGTGATAATAGCCTGCTCCTTGATGTTAGTGGAGTAGGATATGAAGTTTTTATGCCAAGTCTTGAACTATCTGCTTTAAAGGAAAATGAAGATTTATTAGTTTATACCTACCATCATCAAAAGGAAGATATGGTAGCTCTTTTTGGTTTTAGAAAAGAAAAGACTAAAAGGTTATTTGAACTTCTGACAAGTGTAAGTGGACTTGGACCTAAGACAACCTTAGGTATACTTTCACACATAATCGAAGAAGATCTTATTTCAGCTATTGTATCAGGAGATACTAGTACATTGGTAAAAATACCGGGAATTGGCAATAAAACAGCTGGCAGAGTTGTTTTAGAACTACAAGATAAGCTTGAAAATATTTATGGAAATATGGGGAGCTCTAAAGATTTATCATTAGGATTAAGTGATACTGGAATTATTACAGATGCTGAATCTGCTTTAACCTTTCTTGGCTATGGAAAAAAAGAAATAAGTGAAGCAATAAGGAAACTCGTTAAAAAGAACAAGGATTATACCTTGGATGGCTTAATTAGAGATGGATTAAAGGAATTAGGTAAATAAATATGGAAGAACGCTTAATAGATGGTGAATTTATAAACGAAGATAGTGAAATTGAAGTTAGCTTAAGACCAAAAAGTATGTCCGCTTATATTGGTCAAGATAAGGTAAAAGAAAATCTAACAGTTTTTATTAAAGCTGCAAAAGGTAGAAAAGAGAGTCTTGATCATATATTGTTATATGGACCTCCAGGACTTGGCAAGACAACCTTAGCGAATATTGTAGCTGAAGAACTTGGAGTACAAATAAAAGTAACTTCAGGACCAGCTATAGAAAAAGCTGGAGATTTAGCAGCAATTTTAACAAATCTTTCTGAGGGTGATGTTCTATTTATTGATGAAATACATAGGATGAATCGTAGTGTTGAGGAAGTATTGTATCCTGCGCTTGAAGATTTTGCATTAGATATAATAATAGGTAAGGGTCCTAGTGCTAGATCACTAAGAATTGATTTACCTAAATTCACACTTATAGGTGCTACAACAAGGATAAGTCTATTGAGTAATCCACTAAGAGACAGATTTGGGGTTATCAGCAGATTAGATTACTATAGTCCATCAGAACTGTCAACAATCGTGAAGATAAATAGTAATAAACTTGGAGTACCAGTAGATGAAGATGGGGCTATGGAAATAGCAAGACGATCAAGAGGAACACCAAGAATAGCCAACAGACTATTAAAACGTGTTAGAGATATTGCTCAGGTAAAAGGTGAAGGCAAAATTGATAATATAGTATCAAAAATGGCATTAAACATGTTAGAAGTTGATGAATTTGGCTTAGATGATATTGACAGAAAAATTCTTGATAATTTAATATCAAAATTTTCAGGAGGCCCTGTTGGACTAGACACTATTGCAGCGATGGTAGGAGAAGAATCGGCTACAGTTGTTGATGTTTATGAACCCTTTTTATTACAACTTGGATTCATAAATAGAACACCTAGAGGAAGAGTGGCAACAAGTTTAGCATATAAGCATCTAGGCTATCCCTTTATTGAATAGGTGTTGAACATGAACAAAGAGATAACAGCTATTATTCTAGCTGGCGGTAAAAGTAGTCGCATGGGAAGTGATAAAAGCTTGCTTAAATTAGGTGATAAAACTCTAATTGAACACGTAGTAAATGCTTTGAGACCGTATGTCAGCTCAATTATAATAGTAACTAATAATGAAGAAAAATTCAGTTTTTTGAATAAAGTTTCTTTTGTTCCTGATATTAAAAAAAACCAAGGTCCCTTTATTGGCTTAATATCGGGTATTAGGGCTATCGATACTAAGTGGTGTTTTGCAACTTCTTGTGATATGCCTTTAATTGATGGCAAAATAATTGATTTTCTTTGGAAAAGAAAAAATGGCTATATAGCAAGTCCAGTTTCAAATGAAGGATATGAACCACTAATAAGCTTATATTCAAAGGATATCTTGCCATTTGCGGAAGATATGATGGCAGAGAATATGAGGAGTATAAATAAATTTATAGCAACAATGGAACATCGAGGTTTTGTAGATAAAATAGATAAGAATGAATTATTGGAAGTATTTGATAAGAAGGTTTTTTTAAATATTAATGACAATGACAATTACCTGAAATTATTAGAGGTGTTTAATGATAGATAAAAGAGTGCTAACAGGACTTGGATTCATGTTTGTCTTGCTTTTAGTTGTAGCGATTATTCTGCTTTTTGGAAAAAATATAACTAAAACAACAGATGTAAATCTATATTATGTAAATCCAACACAATTCAAGTTGGAAAAAAAAGTGGTAACTGTAGAGGGTAAAGGAGATTTAAAAACTGCTCTTACAATGTTGTTCTTAGGGATTGAAGATGCCACTGTTGAAAACTTGTTTCCTGCGGATGTCAAATTTAATGGAAGTAATATTGATAAAGAAAATGAAATCATGGTAGTAGATATATCTGCAAATGTCCTTTCTGTAAATTATGGTGTTGAAGTAAATTATCTTTATATAATGTCAATTGTTAATACTATCTCAGATATAACTGGTTATGAAAATATTAAATTGACATTCGATGGAAATATAGTTGAGTTTTTTAATAATGGACTGTTTATTGGGCAACCTTTAAAAAGAGATGATAGTGTGGTAAAATAAGACGATTGGAATTACAAGATAATCGCAGGGATTAATAATCCTTGAGGAAAGTCCTGGCTGGCACAAGCTGTGATGTGATTTACACAAGGCATGGAGCCTGCTTGTAGAGAAGGTGCGAAGGGCAACCTTCGGGAGGGTAACCTTACGGCTACCGAAAGTTTCCATTTTATGGGATGATTAGGTTATAAAAGTGCTATAGTGACGATGCCTTTTAGTAATAGAAGGAGTGAGACGACGTAAACCCCATCTTGCTAGAAACCCTCTGAGAGGGGAACCTGCTTAAGGGAACTAAGAACTAGAGGCGGGAATCCGGTAACGGGTTAGATAGATGATTATCCTAAGACAGAATCAGGCTTACTGTAATTCCAGTCAATTTTTAGGTGGTATGATAAATGAGTGATAAAGATAAAAAAGACAAGAAACATAAAAAAGATAAAGATGAAATTAAGAAATTTGCTAAAAAAGACAAACTATCAAAATCTAAACAAGTTGAAACCATTGATAAAGATTTACTAATTAGTGATGTTATTAGTGAAAAGGTTCTAATTCTTTTTGGTAGTCCTAAGAGAAATGGACATACAAGGGCTTTGGTTGATTCTTTTATCAAGGCTAGAAATCTGAAAGCTGACTTCATTTTTGTTAATAGTTTAAACATAAAAGGTTGTCAGGGATGTCTTTATTGTCAATCTCATGACGGTGAATGTAAGCCTAAAGATGATATGACTGACATATATGATAAAATTAAATCTGCAAAAAAAATTATAATGGCATTTCCAGTCTATTATGGTAGTTTGCCAGGTGAATATAAGTGTATGATAGATAGAATATTCGCTGTTTCTTCAATTAGAACAATCAATGGTAGGAATGTATATGGAAGCATATGGAAGGACACTAGAGATGTGTTTTTGATAGCCAGTCATGGTAATTCTATACCTCAGGTTAAAGAATCGGTAGAAAGAATCATTAAATATTTTTGTGTTGATACTAATTCTGTTTTAAAGGGAAGTTATTTTTCAAAACCAATGGATACAAATGATATAAAAGATGAAAAGTTGTTCTTAGAAGATCTTATAATTGCAGGTAAGGATTTTTAATTCTTTATTTAGTAATTCTATTGACAATAAGAGCATGGTCTTATATAATGATTAAGCGTGATATTAAAAACACGGGCGTTTAGCTCAGCTGGGAGAGCGCTTGCCTTACAAGCAAGATGTCGGCGGTTCGATCCCGTCAACGCCCACCAATATTTCTTTGAGTCACATAGGCGGAAGTGGCTCAGTGGTAGAGTATCTCCTTGCCAAGGAGAGGGTCGCGGGTTCGAATCCCGTCTTCCGCTCCATACAAGGCGACGTCGCCAAGTGGCTAAGGCAGAGGTCTGCAAAACCTCCATCCCCGGTTCAAATCCGGGCGTCGCCTCCAACTAAAACTAAATAATTCGGTATTAATGCCTGAGTGGTGGAATTGGCAGACACACAGGACTTAAAATCCTGCGGATGTTAAAGTCCGTGCCGGTTCAAGTCCGGCCTCAGGCACCAAAAACCTCCAGTAATTTACTGGAGGTTTTTTATACATATTTATAAAAATAATGTATAATAGATATATAAAATAAAAGGGGTGATTATATGTTTGAACAAGAGATACCTGGATATGGAAAATTAGAAATAAAGAATCTTATACTAGACTATAACGGAACAATAGCTAAAGATGGGAAATTACTTGAAGGGCTTGGAGATATACTTAATAAACTAGCCGAAATAGTAGATGTTTATGTATTAACGGCCGATACTTATGGCTCAGTTGAAAAAGAGATGGAAAAATTTCCTGTAATTGTTAAAGTAATTAAGGGAGAAAACGAATTAGTAGAAAAGAGAGATTTTGCTAGAGCCTTAGGAGCTAATGTAACTATGGCTATTGGAAATGGCTATAATGATCAATTAGTATTCAGAGAGGTTAAAATCAGCGTTGTAGTAATGGGAAGTGAAGCATGTGCTACAATCTTGTTTAATATTGCAGATTTAGTGGCTAGTGATATATATGATGCTCTAGAATTATTGTTAAATCCAACCAGATTAAGATCTTCTTTAAGAGGTTAATTGAAAATTTAATTAGATTTCTACATGGGTTTTTGATATAATTAGTGGGTAAAAACAAATATAAATATAGAAATATGAGGTAATTAATATGAAGAAATATACTTGTCAAAGTTGTTGGTATACTTATGATCCTGAAGTTGGAGATCCTAAAGGGGGTATAGCACCAGGAACAGCCTTCGATGATATTCCAGAAGATTGGTTTTGTCCAATCTGCATGAGAGATAAAAGTGCTTTTAAACCAGAAGAAGATGTTAAAGTAGAGGGGCTTGCTCCTTTAAATGATGATTTAGATAGATATCGTTGTAAAGCTTGCTGGTATATCTATGACCCAAGAATTGGAGATCCTGTTGCAGGTATTGCCCCAGGCACATCTTTCGAGGATTTACCAGAAGATTGGTTCTGTCCAATTTGTATGTTGACCAAAGAATCTTTCATTAAGGTTACTTTAACTGATCAGATTGCTAAAAGCATTATAAGTGGCGAACCAATGAACCAACATGTCGATTTAGCAAGATATAAGTGTAAGGCTTGTTTCTATACATATGATCCGAGAGTGGGAGATCCTAAAGCAGGGGTTGCACCTGGAACTGCTTTTGAAGATTTATCAGAAGATTGGTTTTGTCCAATTTGTATGATGACAAAAGATTACTTTGTAAGAGAAGGAATAGAATAGAAAATTATATAAAATAAAAAAGAGCTTATTATATGAACTAGTAAAATAAAAGTAGAGATGAAAAATGAACTGCACCCCTAAAGTTAGACAGTATGATATACTGAAATAACTTTGGGGGTGTATTTTTAATGAAAAAAGGACAGATTTATCCTGGCGACTTTAAGAAGAAGGTCGTGGAGGATGTAAGAAAGAACCGTCTTAGCTAC
>JBGSJN010000092.1:0-9392 GCA_041741995.1 Bacillota bacterium | reverse complement strand
CTTTTTTTAAATAATATAAAGAGGTGATGTAGGTTGAAGAAAAAACTTTCAACAGGAGATGTTCTGATTAAAGTATTAACACCTATTGTCGCAGTGGGCGTGGCATTAATATTAGGTATGATTCTAATTGCATTGCTTGGTAAAGATGTTGGATTGGCTATGGGAGACTTCTTCGAAGGCGCTCTAGGTAGTCCAATAAGATTAGGTGACACACTTTCAAAAGTTGCACCTTTGACTTTTACCGCTTTGGCTTTTGCTATTGCTTCCCGTTGTGGCTTGGTGAACATTGGAGCAGAAGGACAATTTTATTTGGGTGGTATTGCTGCTGGTTTAGTAGCGATATATGCACCAGGTCTTGGTATCCCAGTAATCGGTGGCGCTGTAGTATTATTACTTGCTATCGTAGCTGGATTCATTGCAGGAGGACTTTGGGGCTTTATTGCAGGTTGGCTTAAAGTATCCTTTGGTGCAAATGAAGTTATTACAACAGTTATGTTGAACTATATAGCTTCATTTTTGAACAAGTATCTGATTGGATATGATGGTCCTTTTTACGATGGATCTGGAAATCCACAATCTGAGGCTTTCAAAGTTAGCTTCGAAAGAGGTTTCTTTATTAAAAATTCAGATATGACAATTACAATTGTATTAGCTGTTTTGGCACTTCTATTCTATTTCGTATTCTTCTTCAAAATGAAGAAAGGTTATGAAATGAGAGTTGTTGGTTTAAATTCAACAGCGGCAGAATATGCAGGTATCAAAGTTAAGAGTAATGCATTGTTGGCTATGTTCATGGCTGGTGGTTTCGGTGGCCTTGCTGGAGTAAGCGAATTATTAAGCGCTCAGTCAAGAATACTACCTGATTTCTCATCTGGTTATGGTTTTGATGGTGTTGCCGTGGCTTTGCTAGGTCAACTTCATCCTCTAGGAATGGGCCTATCAGCAATTTTATTCGCTATTCTTAAGAGTGGTGGTTTAGCTATGGGTAATAAAGGAACAATTTCTCCTTACATAGTTAATGCTATTCAGGCTTTTGTTATTATATTAGTTGTTGCTAGCGTATTTGTTCAAGATGAATACAATAGAAGAAAACTAATTAATCAAGCTAAAGCATCGAAGGAGGAGTAGGATATGAAACAGAAAAAAGGATTAATTATTGGTATAATAGTCTTAGTAGTCTTGTTGGCTGTTGGATTATTTGCTCCTGATAATATTAAAAACACCTTAGCTAGTTTTATCGCTCAAGATTTACGTATTGCTTTGCCATTGGCTCTAGCAGCTGCTGGTTTGGTTTATGAACAAAGATCAGGTATTTTGAATCTTGGAGCTGAAGGAATGATGTTAACAGGTGCTTTGTTCACTTGGATTGGTACATCATTATTTGGTGGAAATCCTTGGTTGGGAATTTTAGTTGGAATGAGTTCATCATTGTTAATGGCTTTACTATTTGGTTTCTTGGTAATTACTTTAAGATCAAATCAAACAGTTATAGGTATTTCAATAAACATTCTTGCTTTAGGTTTAACATCAACTATTTACAGGGTTGTACAAAGTATGAACATTACAGTAAATGCTTTCCCTAGTATTTCTGATGTTTTATCAAAAATCCCAGGAATTGGTGGTTTCTTAACTAATCCAGCTCCTAATGGAACTGAATTAGCTCTAACAGAAATTCCAGTAATCGGTAACTTTTTAACAACAATATTTTCACAAAATATAATGATGTATATAGGTATTGGCTTTATCTTTTTATTGAATTATGTTTTATTCAAAACAGATTTAGGATTAAAAGTAAGAGCTGTAGGTGAATATCCAAAAGCATGTGATACTACTGGTATAAATGTTTTCAAAATCCGTTATGGATCTGTATTGTTCAGTGGTCTTTTAACTGGTTTTGCAGGAGGTTTATTAGTACTAGATATTAAAACTTTCGTTGAGAACGTTACTGCAGGAAAAGGTTTTATTGCTGTAGCTGCAGTTATCTTCGGTAAATATACTCCAGTCGGAGCCTTTGGAGCTTCGTTGGTGTTTGGTGGTGCTCAAGCAGTTCAGTACTTGATTCAAGCAGTTGGCTTAAAAGCCCCTAGTGACTTGATGAACATGATTCCTTATCTTGTTACTGTAATCGCATTAGCTGGTTTCATAGGTAAAACACATGTCCCAGCAGCACTTACTGTACCTTATACAAAAGAATAATAGGGAGGAGGAATAATAATGGCACCTATTTTAGAAATGAAAAACATTGTTAAACAATTCCCAGGAGTTCTTGCTAATGACAATGTTAACTTAACAGTAGAAAAAGGTTCTATTCACGCTTTAATGGGTGAAAATGGAGCTGGTAAATCTACCTTGATGAATATTCTTTATGGTCTCTATGCACCATCAAGTGGACAAATCCTATTTAATGGTCAAGAGATACAAATTACTTCTCCGAAGCATGCTATCGAGCATGGTATTGGAATGGTGCATCAGCATTTTATGTTGATTCCTGCACTATCAGTTATCGAGAACGTTGTTCTTGGTAGACCTGAAAATAAAAAAGTATTGGACTTAAAAAACGATGCTGAAGCTTTTGTAGCTTTAGGAGCTCGTTATAACATGAAAATAGAACCATATGAATTGATTGCAGACTTAACAGTAGGTCAACAACAAAGAGTTGAAATCTTAAAGTCAATTTACAGAGGAGCTGAGCTTCTTATTCTTGACGAGCCTACCGCAGTGTTGACTCCTCAAGAGGTTACAGAATTATTTAAAATTATGAATCAACTTAAGGAAGAGGGTAAAACTATTATCTTTATTAGCCATAAGTTGAAAGAGGTTCTTACTATTTGTGATACTATTACAGTATTAAGACTTGGAAAATCTCAACCTTCAGTTCCTTCAGCTGGTACTACAAGAGAAGAGTTAGCTGAGATGATGGTTGGTAGAAAAGTATTCTTGAATGTTGATAAAGGTCCTTACAAGCCAGGTGATTCAGTTCTTAGAATGGAGAATGTTTTCACTAAAGGTATTCACGGAGCATTAAATGATGTTAGCCTAGATATCAGAAAAGGTGAAATCATGGGTATCGCCGGTGTAGACGGTAATGGACAAGATGCCTTAATCGAATCTATTACAGGTCTTGATAAAGTAACTAAAGGACATATTTTTATCAAGGGAAAAGATATGACTAACTCTACTCCTAGAGATATTCTAGAACAAAAAGTTTCTCATATTCCTGCCGATAGACATAAAAGAGGCATGGTCTCTACTATGAGCATAAAAGAAAATATGATTCTTATCAGTTATTACAAAGAGCCTTATCAAAAATTCGGTTTCTTAAACTGGAAGTTCATTGAGGAACAATCTGAAGAAATTGTTAAAAGATTTAAAGTTAAGACTCCTAACATCCAAGAACTTGGTGGAAAGTTGTCTGGTGGTAATCAACAAAAGATGGTTCTTGGAAGAGAATTATCTAGAGATCCAGATTTATGTATTGCTGCACATCCTGTTCGTGGTTTGGATATTGGTGCTACAGAATACGTTCACGAGTGTCTAGTAGCTGAAAGAGATAAAGGGAACGCAGTTCTTCTAGTTTCTACAGAGTTAGATGAAGTATTGACTTTAGCTGACCGTATAGCTGTTATGTATGAGGGTAGAATTATGGGAATCCTTAATAAAGAGGATTTCGATATTACTAGAATCGGTATGATGATGGCTGGACAAAATCAATAAGTAATTATTTGAAATAGGAGGTAGCAATATCTCCTATTTTTTATTTGGAGGTGTTTTATGGAAAAAGATTTTGCAAGTTTGTTATTAGGTATTGTTGCAGTTTTCTTCATATTTCTATTTGGACAAAACGCTTATTTAAGCGTAGTTTGTGCAATCATTGGGATTATCTTTGGTGTTATTAGTATAAGATCTGAAGGAAGAAAAAAATATTATCTCAGTGGTATTGGATTAAGTATGATGGCGCTACTGCTCTATGCTTTCCCTAAGTTTTTTTAATATTTATAAAGTAAAGTGCAGTTAAACTGCACTTTTATTTTTATTTATATATTTTTATTATATAATTTAAATAACTTAAACTAGTTTTCAACAAAAAAAGGGTATAGGTGTAATAATGACTAATATTAGAATGATTTTTATAATGTCCATAAGAATTATACTATTCATATTTATTGGATTACTATTGGTGGTTGTTTCTAACAACAAATTGATAGAATTAAATCAATGGTGGTCCATAATAATAAGTTTTGTAAATATTATTACAATTATAGTCTTGTTTAGATTAGCTCGCAAGGAAAATATCTCCTATGCAAAGCTAATTAATTGGAATAAAAATACCATCAATTTAAAGCATATGCTTTTGATGGTATTTGCTATTTTTTTTATAGGTATGCTTGGTATGTTTTCAGCTGGATATTTTGTATACAATGAGTTTCCTTATTTAGCTGAAATTATGATTAAGCCAATACCATTTTGGTTAGCACTTTTAAATGCTTTTATCTTACCCCTTACCACTACACTAGCAGAGGATGGTCTCTATTTAGGTTATAGTATTAATAGGATAAATAATAAATGGTTAGCCATTTTCTTGCCAGCTTTCTTTTACGCATTTCAACATAGTTTTATTCCATTACTATTTGATTATCAATATATTGCTTATCGTTTCTTATCCTTTCTTCCTTTAACCATTTTATTTTGTTTTTGGTATTATAAAAAAAAGGATTTAAAACCTATAATGATCGGGCACTTTTTACTTAATACAGCCACTGTTATACAAATTATTTTCAGTTCAGTTAAATAAATCTTATGATTTTTTTGCTACTAAGCTATCGTTTTTTTTATTAATAATTATGAAGATTGCACCTGCTATGAATAATATTATTATTGCTAGAATAGATAATGAAGATCTTCCGGAAACAGCTTTTACTAAACCATATAATCCAGGTCCTAGTATTGCTGCAAACTTTCCGAATATGTCATAGAAACCAAAGTATTCTGTTGAACGTTCTGGTGGTATTAGCTTTCCAAAGTAAGACCGTGAGAGGGCTTGTATCCCGCCTTGAGAGGTGCCTACAAGTATTGCCAGTACCCAAAATAGAATAAGTGCTTCTTTTATTGTTAAGAAACCTTCTTCAATACCAAGTCCCATAACAAACCCTAGAATACAAATAAATATATAGACAAAAACGGCAGTTAGTATAAGATTAAGAGATCCGTACTTATGTGCCAGTCTACCAAATAGTATAGCAAAGGGAATTGCTACCAATTGGGTCACAAGAAGGGCTAAAATCATTCCTGTGGTATCCAATCCTAAGCTGGCCCCATATGCTGTTGCCATGCTTATAACTGTGTTCACACCGTCAATATAGAAGAAATATGCTAAAAGAAAATATAGAACTTTTTTATTACCCCAAATATCCAGCATAGTTTTCTTTATATTTTTAAAAGTATTTACCACTATATTCCCTGGAGCTTTTTCTGTATAATATTTTTGTTTAACATTTAGTAACATTGGGATACTGAAAATAGTCCACCAGACTACAGCAATTATTAAAGAACTTTTTACTGCTATAGTCTTTGACTCCAAGGTCATGATAAGGCCTATTGCTATTAGAAATGGTATAGTACTACCTCCAAAATAACCCATTGCATAGCCCCAGGAGGATACTTTGTCCATCCTATCTTTGGTGGTTATATCTGTTATAAAGGAATCATATATTAAACTAGAACCAAGAAAACCAATAAAGGAAAAAATATAACCAACTAACATTAGTCTCCAATTGTCAGTTATTGCATTAAATAGTGTAAAACTAAGTCCAAGTAATAAAAAAGCGACTAATAGTTTTTTCTTCATCCCCTTATAGTCGGCAACAGCTCCAAGAATTGGTGCAAGTATGGCCATTGTAAGTGTTGCAATAAATGTTCCTATTGCCCACCACATGTCTCCTTTACCGTTTACTTCATTAACAATAGAAGTGAAATAGACGGGAAAGATTGCAGCCATCATTATTGTTGCATAAACTGAATTCGCCCAATCATATGTTATCCAGCTTTTTTCTAGTTTTGTGAATTTTTCTTTCATTTATTTTATTTCTCCTAATGTAATATCTTTTCTTAGTTTACCATCCATATTCCAAGGTTTTATTTTAAGTTGTCTACAGGCTAGTGGAGTAATTTCTAAAAGACTTCCACCTTCAAGTTTTTTGTTTTTCCTTATTCCTTCTCCTCTAATGAAATAGAATACTTTGTATTTTTCATTTTGGTTTGTGTAGCCATGATTAGCTAAGAATTTATTTCCGTCATTATGGTATTCGACTCCTAATGGTGCTTCTATTCCAAAGGCCGCTTTTTGAAGAAATCCACTTTCTTTCATCTCTTCTTTACTTAGAAGTCTTCTAAATACTTCCGGTTTATTTTCAATTAATTTTTCGAAGTGTTCAATAATTCTATCTTTCAAGGCCCAGTTGTGTTTGTCTTTTAAATAAAGAAAAGCGGTTCCACCACATGTCTTGAACCATGCTTCCCAGTCTTTATCGCCTTTTTGGTTAGGGGTCTTAATTTTAAATTCTTTTAGATAGTCATTAGGATTTATAGTTTTTTCAACTGGTAAAGAGCTATGGTCGCTAAATATGATTATATTGTAGTTTCTGTCTATTTTATTAAGGGTATTTAATATTGTGCCTATATGGCCATCCATTCTTTTTAGTGATTCTTTAGTTCTTTTAGCTTTTAGTCCGTGTTTGTGTTTACTAGAGTCTGTTTCTATTAAATGGATTAATGCTAGGCTCGGTTTTTTCTTTTCTAGTGTTGTTGTCAGCATTTTTACAGAGAACTCATCTAATGCAGGTTGTCTTTTGCCATTAAGTTTTCCTCCATATTTAAGGAATCCTCTTAATTGCAAGAAAAAGCTCCCATTTAGCAAAGACATCCATTTTTGACTTTGATTCAACCTTACAGGGAATATTTCAGGCATATTGTAGCTGATATTTGCTCTTGCTGTTACTGGCCATAGTACAGATAATGTTTTTTGACCTTTTAAGTTTGCCTGGTCATAGAGGGTTGTTGTTTTGATATATTTTCTATACCAGTGCCATTCTGGTTTATCATTTCCCGGATCATGTACCAGGTTGTCAATGATACCATGTTTTTCAGGATAGCAGCCTGTTATTACTGATGTATGTATTGGGTAGGTGTTTGTTACAAATGGTGGTATGACTTTGGTCACAAGTGTTCCTTGTGGTAATAGTGATTTGAAGTTCTCTTGTAGTTTTAAGTATTCTAAGTCTTCTTCTGATAATGAATCTAGTGATATTATTATTAGCTTCTTTTTATTCATTGTGTTACCTCGTTATATCTATGTATCTTATTATTTTTGATTATTGCTTTTATTATACCCAATCGTGGTTAAATATTCTATCTTTAATGTATAAATATACTGTAATAAAAAACAGGGAGTAATTTTTTACTCCCTGTCAGTATTACTTGAATGAAAACTCCAACCTCATCAATTCCTTGTTATATACCAGATACCCATCGAACTTCTTACCCTCATGATTGATAAAACCCTTGATAAAGGCAGTCTTACCCTTGGTTATAAGGGTCTTAAGCTGATTGGCAGTCAGGTTCTTCTGACCAACTCTCTTTAAAATAGCATACTTACAACCATCCCGATAACCAGAACAATAATACTTCAACTCACCAATAAGAACAGGCTTGCCACAAACAGGACAAATAAACTCCGACCTATTCTTCTCCACTCCAACAAACCTTACTTCATTTCTATTACCCTTAAGTGTACTTAACATATCAGAACACATAACATTAATATCAAATAAAAAACTATTAAAAATAGCCTTATCTTTAATTATTCCATCAAGTCTATACTCCAAATCAGCCGTATAAGCCACGTCCAACAATTTAGAATTCTCAGATAGTAATATATCAATAATCTGCCTGCCCTTATCAGTAATAACTATAGCCTTCTTCTGATCGGCAATATATTCCCTCTTATATAAAGTCTCAATAATGGCACCACGTGTAGCACCAGTACCAATACCCTTAATTTCCTTAAGCTTTTCTTTGATTTCACCTTCCTCTTCATTGTGAATATTCTTCATCTTCTCCAAAAGAGTAGCCTGGGTAAACAAAGGCTTAGGTTTACTTTCTATTTCTTTAATCTCATATTCAATATTATACTCACCATCATCCAAAATCGCCTTATAGGCATGACTAGTATCCTTATAGACCTTTAGATACCCAAGATCAATAAGCTCTCTCTCAGACCCCTTAAGAACATTCTTAGAGTCTACAATGCCCTCATACTTAATGCTACGATACTGATAATCATCACAATAGTTAGCTAAAAATATAGCAACTACCAAATTAAAAATATTTTTTTCCTCATCACTAAGACTTTGTGGCATAATTCCAGTAGGAGTAATAGCCTCGTGAGCCTCTACCTCACCAACAACCTGCTCGTTAATCACTTTCGTAGTTATATGCTCATAACCTTTGAACTTACTGAAATTACCAAGCCTGGAATTCAATTTGTCAGCTGTGTTTTGAGTAATAAAATTACAATCAGTTCTAGGATAGGAAACTGCCTTATGTTTCTCATATAAACTTTGTACTACACTTAATGTACTATCAGCCTTATAGCTCCAAAAATTATTGGCAAGTTTCTGTAGTTCAATAATAGTTGGTAACTTAGGAGGAGCTTTCTTCTTGTCTTCTTTGGTTGATTTAATAGTAATCTTGCTAGGTAGTTCCAGTAATTTCTTTTCAGCCTCGCTCTTTTTTGCAACCCTATACTTATCCAATTCAAGTTCAATTTCAGTCCCTTGAATCTTGGCCTTTATTCCATATTCAATCTTTTTTTGATGACCGGCATTTTCTTTGCAGCGATCGTAAATTAACTTTAAAGTAGGAGTCTGCACCCTTCCGACTGACAATACTCCACCACCTCTGTACTTACAAGAATAAGCTCTAGTCATGTTAAGCCCAATAATATAGTCTGATATTGCCCTACCATAGGCAGACATCTTCAGACCCTCATATTTTTCACCCAACTCCAAGTTGGCAAATTGCTCTTTGATACCGTCTGGAGTAAGGTCCTTTATTATCAGTCTCTTAAAAGGTTTATTAACCTTGAAGTAAGCATAGATATTTTGAAAAATCAGTTCTCCTTCTCTATCAGGGTCGGTAGCATTTATCAGACTTTCAATATCGTCTCTTTTAAGTAACTGTTCAATAGCCTTTAGTTGACTAGTTGTTCTTTCATTTGGCTTGTAGTTACCTATTATATTATCTTCATTAATTTTTATTGGCAAATTAGCCAGGTTCCATTTTTGATATTTTTCATCAATTTCTCCTGGATCCTTTAATTGTAGTAAATGCCCCAC
>JBGSJN010000091.1:0-36123 GCA_041741995.1 Bacillota bacterium | reverse complement strand
AGATGAAAAATTTGTAAATTATATGGATTTCAATAGAAAACAAAATAAGAAAATAATAATTAGTTTTAACCAATCCATTAAAAAAGCTGACTTTTTTTTAGGAAGTGGAGCTTATGATTATCAGTTAATAATTGAAAATATTACTGAGATGAATTTACCTCATTTTCTAGAAGGTTATAGATCTTTTAATATGGATGGTAATCCAATAAAATTAAGAGCCTCGGCTACAGAACCTGGAATTTTAAGTTTTGGAGAATTCGTCTATAGTAAACACTTTATAGTTGATGGTAGTAAATTTGAATCTGGAGATTTTCTATTTAGATATGTTGAAAATGAAAAGTAAAAAACTAATTAAAATACTAACAAAAGAAAATGAGCTTATTTTAGAAAATGTTGCTATAGCAGACAGATTTCTCTTAAGATTAAAAGGTTTGATGGGCATTAATAAAATTGAAGATGATGAAGGTCTTTTTATTAGACCGTGTAATAGTATTCATACATATTTTATGAAGTTCAATATAGACATAATTTTTATTGATGAAAATTATAAAGTAGTTGAAGTCTATAAAGATTTAGCTCCCTGGAAAATTTCGAGAATCGTCAATAATGCTAAATTTGTTATTGAAGGGAAAACTGGAAGTTTTACAAAAATTAAAAAAGGTGATCAAATAAAAATTGTAAAAAAAGTCTGACTAATATTTAGTCAGGCTTTTTAATATTATTAGATATTTTATCACTTATTTGTGGTATAATTGTTAAAATATATCAAAATATTCATAAGGGGAAATGAAAATATGTTTAGTATGACTGGTTATGGTAAAGGAATTAAAGAAACGCAAGAAAGAATATATACATTAGAACTAAGAGCAGTTAATCATAGATTTCTTGAAGTGAAATATAGACTGCCTAAAGGAATGTTATTTGTAGAAGAAAAAATAGATAAATTTTTGAAAGCAAATTTTAACAGAGGTTCTTTTTCAGTATTTTTAAATATTGAAAACAATAAGGAATATAAACAAGATTTCAACATTGATTTCAAGTTAGCGGAGGCATATTTTAAAGCTGGACAAAGTATCAAGGAACATTTTAAGCTTTCATATGATTTATCGTTACAAGATATTATCAGGTACCCTGAAGTAATCTCATCAAATGATAAAGAATTAGATGATGAAGTGATATGGAATGATATAAAAGATGCTTTAAAAGCTGCCTGTGAAAATGTAAAAATAATGAGGGGTAATGAAGGCGAAAAGTTAAAAGGATTTTTCGTAGAAAGTCTGGAAATTATAAATACTAATATTGATAAAGTGAATAATTATGCGGATTTTGTAGTAGGAGAGTATAAGGATAAACTTCAAGATAGAATTAAGTCACTATTAGATGCAGTACCTGTCAATGAGGATAGAATAGCCTATGAAGTAGCAGCTTTCGCTGATAAGAGCAATATAACAGAAGAAATAACAAGATTAAAGATACATATGACCCATTTCAGAGACTATTTTGAAATTAATGAACCGATTGGCAGAAAAATGGATTTTCTTATTCAAGAAATGAACAGAGAAATAAACACGATTGGCTCAAAATCTAGTTCAACTGACATTGCTGTAATTATTGTTATTTTAAAAAGTGAACTTGAAAAAATAAGAGAACAAGTGCAAAACATAGAATAGGGGGTTATGAAATAATGAATGAAAGAAACTTGCTTTTAGTTATCTCAGGGCCTTCAGGAGCAGGTAAGGGAACAATATGCAAAGCTTTAGTAGAAAAACATCCAAATAATCTTCAATGTTCTATATCAGCCACTAGTAGAGAAGTCAGACCAGGTGAAATAGAAGATAAAACCTATTACTATATTGGCAAGAATAATTTTCTGAAAAATATAGAAAATGATCAATTTTTAGAATATGCAGAAGTATATGGTAATTACTATGGTACCTTGATAGAAGAGGTTCAAAGACTGTTTAAGTTAAAGGCTGACGTAATTTTAGAAATTGAAATGCAAGGTGCATTACAAATACGAAAAAAATCCAGTGATGCAGTCTTGATTTTTATTATGCCACCATCATTTAAGGAATTAAAAGATAGACTTCTTAAAAGAAATAGGGATCGTAAAGAGGACATTCAAAATAGACTTGATAAAGTAGCAAGTGAATTGAAATACATAAAAGATTACGATTATATTGTAGTTAATGATAGATTAGAAGATGCTGTTGCTAAAATAGAAGCAATAATTATTGCAGAAAAATGTAAAATGGATGAAAAAACTTTAGATATTGAAACATTTATTAAAGATATTTAAAAGTAACTATGCTATAATTAAAGGACGAATTAAAAGGAGTGTTATGATGACTGAAAAACTTATAAACATAAGCAAAATTGTCGAAAAAGTAAATAGTAAGTATCTTTTGGTTATGATTGCCGCAAAAAGGTCCAGGCAACTATCCTTATTAGAGCAAAAAGACAAGATTCTTAAAGAAGAACCGGATAAATTAAAGGCTAGAACAGATTTAGATAACGTTGGTTTATTGTCAGAAGAGGAGAAACTAGCACTAAAGAATCACAAGCCGATTATAGTAGCTCTTGACGAGTTAATGGCTGATAAAATTACCTATAGTTTTAAAGAGGAAGAATAAAAATGAATGGCCATAAAATCCTTTTAGGTATCGTTGAGGATAAAGAAGCCTTTCTTATGGTGCAATTGGCCTATAAACTTAGGAATATAGGTTTTGATGCATACATTTTCAGGACTGAAATTAGTGATAACTACATACCTTTAGCCTATATGGAAGATTTATTGACATATAAGCAAAATGGATGGGATTTGATTGTTATAGGACCTGGCAATGAAGATGTTATAAGATACAATACTGACAAAGCATTGAAAGATTTAGTTGAATCATCTGATGTAGATGTTATTTTTGCTGAAGAACTTGATGACCTGGAATTAATAATAGAAGAAATCCAAGTTAGAACAAAAGGATACAATATGCAAGAGTATTCTTTTTTATTTACGCTTGGGTATTTTAATGAGCATTTAACTAACAATCATTTTATAGGAACGTACAGAAATGATGAATTGGTTTATGGACTTATAAAGACGTTAGTTTTATCAGGAGCAAACGTTAGTATTATAGCATCTGATAATATAGGTCGAGTGGGTTATGCAGAAGATGTTGTCTATGTTAACAACCAAGATGAACTTGAAACTGTCTTGAATTCTAAATTCTTCAAATATGATTTTGTAATAAATGCAATTAATATACCAAGATTTGGCCTAACAAAAGGTGAAAGATTCAAAATTGAATATCAGAGATACTTTGCTGAATTCGATGAAAAATATCTTCCCTTTGTAGATGTTGGATTATCATCAAATAATCAATTGATTATTGAAGTTATAAATGGCAGTATTGACAATGAAGATGCAATAAAATATTTATTTGAGAACTCATGTATAAATATTGTTATGTTAAGTGAATTAGATAAATCAAGCAATGAATACAAACCATTTGTAAAATTAATAAATAGAGATGGCAGTATAGATATAATTGCTTTTAAAGATAATAAAATAATGTATAAAGAGCTGATAAACGAGCTTAAATCTAAAATAGAAGGGTAGGAGAATTGCATAATGAGAAAATTTTTTACTTCAGAATCAGTAACGGAGGGACATCCAGATAAGATATGCGATCAAATTTCTGATGCTGTTTTAGATGCTATTTTAAAAGAGGATCCGAATGGAAGGGTAGCATGTGAAACCTTTGTAACAACAGGTTTAGTTGTAGTAGCAGGAGAAATTTCTACAAAATGCTATATTGATATACAAAAAATAGTTAGAGATACTATTAGAAATATTGGATACACAAGAGCTAAATATGGATTTGATGCTGATACTTGTGGGGTGATGGTTGCTTTAGATGAACAATCTGCGGATATAGCTCTTGGAGTAGATGTTTCAGAAGAGGGTAAAAAAGGTGAATATAACATTGAAGATGCAATCGGAGCTGGTGACCAAGGAATGATGTTTGGTTACGCAACAAATGAAACAAAAGAACTTATGCCAGCACCTATTATGTATGCTCATAAGCTTGCTAAAAAATTAGCTGAAGTTAGAAAAGATGGCACTGTTAATTATTTAAGGCCAGATGGAAAGACACAAGTTACATTTGAATATGAAGACCATAAACCTATTCGAATAGAAGCTATTGTCATTTCAACACAACACAATCCAGAGACAACTCAAGAAACTATCCATAATGATATGATTGAGAAAGTAATAAAAGTAGTAATTCCAAGCGAATTATTAGATGAAAATACTAAGTATCATATTAATCCTACAGGTAGATTTGTAATTGGTGGACCATTAGGCGACACAGGTTTAACTGGCCGTAAAATAATAGTAGATACTTATGGTGGAGCAGCTGCTCATGGTGGCGGCGCCTTTAGTGGAAAAGACCCTACAAAAGTTGATAGATCGGCTGCTTATGCTGCAAGATATATAGCTAAGAATATTGTAGCCGCTGGACTAGCTGATAGATGTGAAATTCAATTATCTTATGCAATTGGTATAGCTAAACCTATATCAGTATTTGTCGATACTTACGAAACTGGTAAAATTCCAGATGATAAACTTTGTGATATTGTAAATGAAAACTTTGATTTAAAACCTGCAGCTATAATTAGACATTTTGATCTTAGAAGACCAATATATAGAAATATTGCAGCTTATGGTCATTTTGGAAGAACAGAATTAGATTTACCATGGGAAAAAACAGATAAAGCAGAGGAATTAGCAAAATATCTAAACTAATGAGGTGATTCAAATTAGATATCCAGGTAGAAATATTTTTACAAATTCTCTTTCTACAACCAAATATCAACTTGTAGGTCAAGAAATATCTGTTGGGTCAGGACTTGGCAAATATGATAAAGAAATCATATTACCATTTTATCTTGTTAAAGAAAGAATTTTGACTTCTCTATCGGAAATAATTTTGGTTGGAGGAGACAGACCTTATTATGGTGTGGTTAATATTTTTACTGAAGATATTAATTCCGCTGAAGAATTAGTGAGATGCATGAAGACAGTCGGGGCTGAATTAGAAATCGAATTAGATTATTCAATAGCTTTGGTTAAGAATTCTGCAACATCTTTTATCATTAATTTGTATAGTACTGTTAATAAAGAAAAGTTAAAAGTGCAAATGGCAAAAGAAAGTTTATGGATCTATTTTTTGCGACTACGAGAAGATAGTCTTGGTATTGCTAAAGACAATTTTTTCACCTTGGGATTTATTAAGGATATAGCTGAATCACAGGGTATATATGAAAGTTATTTATTAAAGGATGAGAGTTTTTCTCAAGGAATATCTAACTTGTTAGCAGGTACAAATTCTTTTCATGTTGAAAGAAATCATAATATTGATGTTTTAAAGAAGTATAGAAGAGGCTCGGGAATGATAGTTCTTTCACCCTTTAAATTAAGTAAAACAGATGATAAAAATATAGAAATAAATGAGATGGGTAGTCTATTCGCGAAAAAATTTAAATATTAAACTATAAAAGAGGAAGTTTGCTTCCTCTTTTATTTTTACCACTCAATTATTTTATTACCATTTTTATCTTCAAAACTTCCAGCAATAATCATAACTAAATCTAATATATAGCCAATACCCAAGAAGCCACCAGTAATAAGCCACAAAAGTCCCGTCCAAATTTTACCTGCGTAGAATCTATGAACTCCAAATTCACCTAAAAAAAGACATAATAAAAAAGCAGCTAATCTTGATTTATTTGAATACATAATATCACTCCTATCTATGCAATAGTAACTCAAGATGAAAAATATTTCAATATAAGCCTTTTGATAATTGACAAAAGTAGACAATAATAGTAATATTAATACAGTAATCTTTAATTTGGTACGAGAGACTAGAAAGATATAAGAATATAATATTTTAATGGAACTATGATTCGCGATTTATGAAATACTATAGTCTATCTGATTTAGTCAGATAGACTATTTTTTTTAGGAGGTAACCATGAGAAAATTTATTGAAAAAGCCGTTATAATGGATGAAGATCAAATGGACAGGGCATTAAAAAGGATTGCACATGAATTGTTAGAAAAGAACAAATCCTTAGATAATGCTGTAATTCTTGGTATTAGAACTAGAGGTGTACCTTTAGCAGAAAGACTTAAAAAAACTATTGAAGAAATTCATGGTATTGTTGTCCCGATAGGAGTATTAGATATAAATTTATACAGAGATGATTTAACATCCTTGACAGAACAACCAGTAATTCACCAAACTGTAATTCCAGTCGGGGTCAAAGGTAAAAAAATAATATTAGTAGATGACGTGCTATACACAGGTAGAACAATTAGAGCTGCCCTAGACTCAATAATTGATATGGGCAGACCAGAACTAATTCAACTTGTAGTGATGGTTGATAGAGGGCACAGAGAATTACCTATTAGAGCTGATTTCGTAGGGAAAAATGTACCAACATCTAAAAGAGAAAAAATTGATGTTCTCCTCAAAGAAATTGATGGGATAGATAAAGTTATAATAAAAGAGTCAATTGAGGAGGATGAGTAAATGATAAAAGAAAAAGACCTGTTAGGGCTTAGGAATATTAGCACAGATGAGATTGATGAAATCTTAAGAACAGCTGTACCAATGAAAGACATAATAATGCGTGATATTAAAAAAGTGCCAACGTTACGTGGTAAATCAATGGCAACTTTATTCTTCGAAAATAGCACCAGGACAAAAAGCTCTTTTGAAATTGCAGCTAAGTATCTTAGTGCAGACTGTACTAATCTTGCAGTAAGCACAAGTAGTGTTCAAAAAGGTGAAACTCTGATTGATACGGCTATTACATTAGAAGTAATGGGAATAGAACTTTTTGTTATGAGACATGGAGCTAGTGGTGCACCTCATTTCCTTGGTAGAAATACTAAGGCTAGAATCATAAACGCAGGAGATGGGATGAATGAACATCCAACTCAAGGCTTACTAGATATGTACACAATGAAAGACAAAAAAGGAGATTTAGGAAACTTAACAGTAACAATACTTGGTGATGTTGCCCACAGTAGAGTCGCTAGAAGTAATATTTGGGGCCTAACTAAATATGGTGCAAAGGTAAGAGTGGTTGCCCCAGAAACTTTAATACCAGTAGAACTTCAAAAAATGGGTGTAGAAGTCTATACAGATGTGGATAAAGCTTTAAAAGGTGCCGATGTGGTAAATGTCTTACGACTGCAAAAAGAAAGACAATCAAGTGGACTATTACCAAGTTTAGTAGAATACAATAAATTTTGGGGGCTAACCTCAAAAAGAGTAGAATTATTAAAAGATGATGCGATCATAATGCACCCAGGACCTATGAACAGAGGTGTAGAAATAATGCCTGATGTTTACGAACATCCTCGCTCGGTTGTAGACGAGCAGGTTACTAATGGTGTAGCTGTAAGAATGGCACTATTATTCATGATGTTAGGAGGTAAAAGTGGAGATGATATTAATTAAAGGTGGTCATGTGATAGACCCTAAGAATAAAATTGACGGCATTATGGATATTCTTGTTGAAGGAGAAAAAATTAACAAGATAGAAAAAAATATTCAAGAAAAATCAGAATATGAAGTTATAGATGCAAATAACTTGATGGTGTTCCCAGGACTTATTGATATGCATGTTCATTTAAGAGAACCTGGTTTTGAACACAAAGAAACAATACAAACAGGTCTTGCAGCAGCAGCAAAAGGTGGTTTCACCACCGTTGCATGTATGCCTAATACCAAGCCTGCAATAGATGATAGAACAATCGTAGAATCAATAGAAAGAAAAACTAGAGGTGCTAAGGTTAATTTAAAAATAATTGGAGCTGCTACAAAAAATATAGACTCTGATCAACTAACTGAAATGGGAGACATGAAAGAAGCAGGGATTGTGGCTATAAGTAACGATGGTAAACCTGTTAAGAATGCTTATATAACAAGAAGAGTATTAGAATATGCCAAACAATTTGACCTTATTCTAATTGAACACTGTGAAGATGAAAGTATGGCTAATGGTGGATTTATTCATGAAGGGTATTATTCAACAATTTTAGGTTTAAAAGGAATTCCAAGAGAATCAGAAGATCTGATAGTAGCAAGAGACATTGCCTTAGTAAAAATGACTGGTGGTAAGGTGCATATTGCACATATTAGTAGTAAAAATTCAGTGGATCTTGTTAGAGAAGCTAAAAAACAAGGATTAAATGTAACTGCTGAAGTAACACCACAACATTTAATTTTAACTGACGAGGCTGTTGAATCATTTGATACTTCAACAAAAATCAATCCTCCATTAAGAGCTGAAGAAGACCGACAAGCTTTGCTGGAAGGTTTAATTGACGGAACTATAGATATGATAGTAACTGACCATGCACCTCATGCCAGATGGGAAAAAGAAGTTGAATATGCTTATGCACCTTTTGGAGCGGTAGGTCTTGAAACTGCTGTTGCTTTAATTAACACAAAATTGGTTAAAACCGGCTTAATGACTTATAGTCAATTAGTTGAAAAAATGGCAAATAACCCAGGAACTATTTTTAAACTTGGTGGGGAATTAAAATTAGGTGACTATGCTGATATAACTATCTTTGATCCTAATAAAAAGTGGACTGTTATTCCTGAGGAGTTTTATTCAATGGGAAGAAACACACCATTTAAAGGCTGGGAATTAGAAGGTGAAGTTCTTCATACTATTGTTAAAGGTGAATTTGCATTAAAAAATGGTAAGGTGATTTAATAATGATTTATAAAAGTGATGGGCTAGTCTTAACTAATGAACCCTTAATCAAAGACTTTATATATTTAATGGAAATAAAAGAAACGAAAATTGCAGAATGTGCAAAACCAGGTCAGTTTCTAGAAATAAAAACTGGAACACTACCACTATTAAGAAAACCTATAAGTATTTTTGCTGTTGATAAGGTTTCGGGAACAATATCTATACTTTATCAATTAAAGGGACAAGGTACAAAAAACCTATCTCAATTTAAAATTGGGCAATCAATTGACTTGATGGGTCCTCTTGGTAATGGCTTTACCTTCGAGAAATTTAATAAAAAGTGTCTTCTGATTGGTGGAGGTATCGGGATTGCTCCTTTATATGAATTAGGTCTAAGATTAGTAGAAGCTGGTAATGAAGTAGAAATCTTATTGGGATTTAGTAGTGTAGAAACATCATATGCAATCGAATATTTTAAAAAATTAGGTTCTGTTACGGTTACTACAATCGATGGTAGTCTAGGTATTAAAGGTAATGTTGGAGCATTTTTAGAAGACTATCAATTTGACACAGTTTCAAAAGCTTATGCTTGTGGCCCAGAACCAATGCTTAAATACTTAAAGTCACTTGAGGATAAAGTTGATTTAGAATTATCATTGGAAGCTTATATGGGATGCGGACTTGGAGCTTGTCTAAGCTGTGTGTGTAAAATGAGTGATGGTGACTATAAAAGAGTATGTAAGGAAGGACCTGTCTTTAAGGCAAAGGAGGTATCCTTTGATGAGTAAATTAGAGTGCCAATTAGGCAAATTGTTTTTAAAAAATCCGGTGACAGTTGCTTCTGGAACTTTTGGATCAGGTAAGGAATTCAAGGATTTCTATGATCTTTCATTACTTGGTGGCATAATGGTCAAAGGAACTACGCCAGAAAAAAGAATAGGTAATAAACCACAAAGATTAGTAGAAACCAGTGGTGGTGTTATTAACTCAATTGGTTTAGCTAATGGTGGTATTGATGATTTTATAAATAACATTTTACCAGAGGCCAAGACGTATGGAACTGAAATTATTGTAAATATTTCAGGTGGTTGTGTTGAAGAATATGGGATTATGGCTAGGAAATTGGATATCTTGGGTGTTGGAGCAGTAGAAGTCAATATATCATGCCCTAATGTTAAAGAAGGTGGCATAACTTTTGGGACAGATCCAGAAATGGCTTATGATGTTACGAGAATAGTTAAGGCAAATACTTCTAAACCTGTAATTATGAAACTTTCACCAAATGTTACTAATATTGCAATAATGGCTAAGGCTGTTGAAAGTGGTGGAGCAGATATTATTTCCATGATTAATACTTTAATTGGTATGGCCATAGATGTTGAAAAAAGAAAACCTATAATAAAAAATGTTATTGGAGGTTATTCTGGTCCACCAATAAAACCTGTTGCTTTAAGAATGGTATATGAGGTTTATAAGGCAGTAGGTATACCAATAATTGGTATGGGTGGTATAATGAATACGACAGATGCCTTAGAATTTCTCATGGCTGGAGCATCAGCTATTAGTGTTGGAACAGGTAACTTTGTAGATCCATATATTCCAATAAATATAATAAAAGGGTTAGAAGAATATGTTGAAAAGAATGGTTTGGAATCCTATAAGGAAATAATAGGTGCAGTACATAGATAAAGGAGAGTTTTTATGAATGCAAAAGATAGACTAATAGTTGCTTTAGATGTTGATACAAAAGAAGAAGTGGAATATCTTGTTAATGAGTTAAAAGATGATATTGGAATGTTCAAAGTTGGCTTACAACTTTACACTAGTATGGGAAGTGAAATCATAACCTATATAAAGAGTAGAGGTGGCAAGGTATTTTTAGATTTGAAGTTACATGATATACCTAATACAGTAAGTGAAACTGTCAGAGTATTAACAAAATCAGGTGTTGATATGATGAATGTGCATAGCCAAGGTGGACTAGCAATGATGCAACTGGCTAAAGAAACCAGTGTTAAGACTGCTAAAGAACTAGGAATTAAGGCACCGCTTTTAATTGCTGTTACCATTCTGACTAGCTTAGGTGACAATGAAGTAGAAGAAATTGGCTACAAAAAAAGTGCTAAAGAGATGGTAGAGCATTTAGGACGTTTAACAGATAATGCTGGCTTGGATGGTGTTGTATGTTCACCACTTGAAGCAGGAATAATTAAAAATTCCTGTAGTGACGGTTTCATTACTGTTACTCCAGGGGTAAGACCTGCTGGAGAAGTAGTTGGAGATCAAAAACGAATTACAACTCCTGGACAGGCAATTAAAGGTGGTTCAACTTATATCGTTGTTGGAAGACCTATAACAAAAGCTGAAAATGTTAAAGAAGCTGCGAGAAAAATTGTAGCTGAAATGGAAGGAATATAGGAGGATATAATGAAATTATCAACTGAAGAAATCAAAAAAATATTTATCGACTCTGGTGCTTTACTAGAAGGGCATTTTAGATTAACATCAGGCAGACATAGTGATAGGTATATACAATGTGCTAGAGTCTTGATGGAACCTAATTATACTGCAGCTCTATGTGGACATCTTGCTGAAGCTTTTAAAGAAGAAGCTGTTGACCTGGTTGTAGGACCAGCAATGGGTGGAATAGTTATATCATACGAAATGGCTAGACAACTTGGAGTACCATCATTGTTTACTGAAAGAGTTGATGGGAAAATGACTCTTCGAAGAAATTTCACTATTGAACCAGGTCAAAAAGTATTAGTTGTTGAAGATGTAGTAACAACTGGAGGTAGTGTTAAAGAAGTAATTGATATAGTTAGAGAAAATGGTGGAGTAGTTGTTGGAGTAGCACTATTAGTAGATCGTAGCAATGGCAAGGTTGATCTAGGTGCTAGAGTAGAAGCTTGTTTATCAATGGATGTTAAATCATATGAAGCTGATGAATGTCCATTATGTAAAGCAGGCTTGCCAATAATCAAGCCTGGTAGCAGAGCTAACTAATTAATATTTTCGAATGTAGGTTAAATATGGAAAAATTTATTGATATTGATAGAGCTATCGAGCTTATCCTATCTAATTGTAAAAAAAAGAATACACAAATTGTTAAGCTAGAAGACTCATTTAACAGGATTCTAGCTTCTGATGTTTATACTAAACTACCAATTCCAAATTTTAGAAAATCACCATTTGATGGCTATTGTATGAAAAGCAATTTAACTCTAGGAGCAACTAAAGTAACACCAGTTATTCTAGGAGTTAGAGGTGTAATTAAAGCTGGTGATGATATATGCGCCTTGGATGATGGGGTTTACAAAATAATGACCGGTGCTGAGGTACCGGAATTCTGTGATTTAGTTATTAAGAAAGAAGACACAGATTGTGGGGCTTTGGAAGTTGCAATTTTTAAAGAAGGTAAGCCAGGAGAAAATATCATAAAAATAGGTGAAGATGTTGATGCTGGTATTAAAATAGTTGAAAAAGGTATAAAAATAAAGCCTGGTCTAGTTGCAATGTTAGCTTCTATTGGGATGGCTGAAGTAGAAGTTTATAAAATACCAAAAGTAGGGATTTTGACTTCAGGTGATGAGGTTGTTGAATTAGGTCAAGAATTATTACCTGGAAAAATATATAATAGCAATAAATATGCTCTGATGGCTTTTATTTATGATTTAGGCATAAAGGCTAAAGATTATGGAGTTGCAGAAGATACGTTAGAAGACTTAAAATATAAAATCCAGTTATCATTATCAGAAAATGATGTTATAATAACTACCGGAGGAGTATCCGTAGGAGATTTTGACTTTATTGAAGAAACTTATAATATTTTAAATATAGAAAAACTCTTCTGGTCAGTTAAAATGAAACCTGGTACACCAATTATGGCAGGTAAACTTGGTAATAAAATAATTATTTCATTACCTGGATCTCCAGCAGCTAGTTTAATAACCTATGAAGTTATAGCTAAACCTGTTTTAAAGTATATGATGGGCTTATCTAACTTTAAGCCGAAAAAAAATATAGGTATTATGAAAGATAATTTCAAAAAAACCAGCAACATTACAAGGTTTCTAAGGGTTATTGTCAAAACTGGGCATGAGGGTTATGAAATTACCTTATCTGGAAAACAAAATGCAGGTGTTTTACATTCTATGATAAATTTCAATGCATTAGTTGAAGTAATTAATCCTGACAAACCTGTAATGATAGGTGATAAGGTAAAGTTTTCTTTTATTAATGAGGAACTATAAAATGAAAAAAATACCTATTGTATCTTTTGTTGGTTATTCGAATTCTGGTAAGACAACCTTAATAAGGAAGATATTAGAATTAATAAGTCAAGACTACAATATAGGAGTTATCAAACATCATGGACACATTGATGATAAAACATCTAGTAGGAAAATAAAGGATACTGAAATTTTCCTTAAAGCAGGAGCCAAGGCTGTTAAATTACTTGTTGGTGATGTAAAACCTGATAAAATTATTGCTGAGTATAACAGTTTAGGACTTGATTTAATCATAATTGAAGGTTTTAAAACCCTTTCCTATCCTAAATTTTATATAAAAAGAGAAAATATAAAGAAAATATATTATAATGAAGATATGTTGCTTGGAATAATATCTGATGATCAATCTAATCCTAGTAACAATAAAATTTGGTTCAATATTAATGATGTAGATAACATTATTGATTTTATTAAAAAAAGATTTTTGAAAGGAGATTAATATTTATGGTTTCAATTACACTTAACGGCCAAAAGATGGAAGCGTCTGCTGATAAGACACTACTGGAAATCGCTAAAGAAAATGGTATTGATATACCAACTCTTTGCTACAATAAAAAATTGAAAACATTTGCCGGATGCAGAATGTGCATTGTTGAAATAACAGGCAGAAAAACTTTGGCATCATCATGTTCTACTAGACCTTTGGAGGGCATGGTTGTTCAAACGCATTCCGAAAAAGTACTTAAGGCTAGGAGAGAGATATTAGATCTATTAATCTCAAATCACCCTGAAGACTTATTTACTCAAGTTAAAGTCGGTAACAATAAGTTCCAGGAATATGCTAAGGAATATGAAGTTACTAAAGGCAGTTATGAAGGTGAAAAGAAAAATTATGAAATAGATGATGCTAATGCTGCATACATACGTGATATGAACAAATGTATTTTATGTGGACAATGTGTGAATACTTGTGATCAAATACAAATTTCCCATACTATTGATTTCTTAGGAAAAGGATTCAATACAAAAATTGGAACAGCCTTTGATTTGCCTATCAGTATTGATAATTGTCGACTTTGTGGACAATGTGTTGGGGCTTGTCCTACAGGTGCATTGGTAATAAAACAATTAGCTAATATAGAACCAGAAAAAATAACAAAAGTAAGAACAACTTGTCCATTTTGCGGAACAGGTTGCAACTTCGACTTAAATGTTGTTGAAGGTAAGGTAGTTGGAGTAACACCAATAGAAGAAGCAACTGTAAATAGTACTGCTTTGTGTGTAAAAGGAAGATTCCATACGGATATGTTAAATAGTGATCAAAGACTTACAACACCTTTAATCAAAAAAGATGGAGTCTTTGTTGAAGCTACTTATGAAGAAGCTTTCGATTACATAGCTAAAAAAGTTAATGAAATTAAAGAGAAATATGGATCAGATTCATTAACTGGATTGTCATCAGCACGTTGTGTTAATGAAGATAACTATATATTTCAAAAATTATTCAGAGCCGGCTTTGGTACAAATAATGTAGACCATTGCGCCAGGACCTGACACGCACCAACAGTTGCAGGTCTTGCAACTACATTGGGTAGTGGTGCCATGACAAATTCAATTGGTGAAATTGAAGACAATGATGTTCTTTTTATTATTGGTTCAAATGCTACAGAAGCACATCCGATAATTGGTAATAAAATGAAGAAAGCAGCTCAAAAAGGTGCTAAATTAATCGTAATTGATCCAAGGAAAACTGAGTTAGCAACTTTAGCTAAGTATCACTTAAGACTAAAGTCTGGTACTGATGCTGCTTTAATTAATGGCTTAATGCATATAATAATAAGAGAAAACTGGCATGATGAAGACTATATTGATGAAAGATGTACTGGTTTTGAAAGCCTAAAAGCTAATGTAGCTAACTATCCACCAGAACTTGTTGAAAAAATAACTGGTATTAGTCAAGATATGCTATATAAGGCAGCTAAATTGTATTCTAGAACAAAAAAAGCGGGTATATTCTATACTTTAGGTATTACTGAACATACAACAGGTACAGACAACGTTATGAACCTAGCTAACCTAGGTATGTTAACAGGTCATATTGGTTTTGAAAATGCTGGAATAAATCCATTAAGAGGTCAAAATAACGTTCAAGGTGCTTGTGACATGGCAGCATTGCCTAACTATTTTCCTGGATATAAACAATGTGACAATAAAGAAAACATAGAAGTTTTTGAGAAATTCTGGGGGGCTAAACTTAGTGATCATTTAGGCTTAAGAATACCTGAAATGCTTGATGGAATAATGGATGGTGATGTTAAAGGCATGTATGTAATGGGTGAGGATCCTGTGTTAACTGACCCTGATGCTAATCATGTAAGGAAAGCTATGTCATCACTAGAGTTATTAGTAGTACAAAATATTTTCTTGACAGAAACAGCTAAATTGGCCGATGTTGTACTACCAGCAACAGCTTATGCAGAAAAAAATGGTACTTTCACTAATACTGAAAGAAGAGTGCAAAGGGTAAGAAAAGCAGTTGATGGACCAAATGGTGTTATGGAAGATTGGAAAATTGTTGCTTCTATAGCTAAGAAATTAGGCTATAAAGGATTTGATTACACTTCATCTGAAGAAATCTTTGAAGAAATCAGAAAAGCCATACCGTCTTATGCAGGTATTACATATAACAGAATCGACAAGGATGGACTACAGTGGGGTTGCCCAACATTAGACAGTCCAGGAAGCAAATATCTACACTCTGGTGAGTTTACAAGAGGTAAGGGACTAATGTTACCAATTGAATATTTACCACCAGCTGAGTTAGTTGATGAAGATTATCCTGTGTTGATGAATACTGGTAGGATGCTTTATCACTATAATGTATCAACAAGAATTTCCCCTACATTAGAAGAAATAGCACCAGTGGAAAGAGTTGAAATACATCCTGATGATGCTAAGAAATATGATCTTGATAAAGATAGTATTGTAAGAGTAACTTCAAGACGAGGTACAATGACCGCTAATATACGAATTACAAAACGCGTTCAACCGGGTACTATATTTTCTACTTTCCACTTCCACGAATCACCTGTAAACGAATTAACTAACAGCGCATATGATCCAGTAACAAAAACTGCCGAATACAAAGTAACTGCAGTAAAACTAGCAAAGGAGGCCTAAGATGTTTGATATAGATAATAATAAAATCATAGTTGAAAATTTAATATCCTATATGAATGAAAATAGAGAAGCAAAAGGCGTCTTAATGGCTACTTTGTTAAAAACACAAGAGATGATAGGTTATATTCCTAATAATATTGTTTTACTAATAGACGAGGTTTTAGGAGTACCTGCCTCAAGAATTGATAATGTAATTCAGTATCACTCATATTTGACTGAAAAACCTGTAGATTATGTAGAGAATAGTGAAGAATATAAATCATCTATCAGTAAAAAATATACAGTTGCAGATATTGAAAAAGTTAAAGAAATCAATATTCCATCTTTAAGTGAATTCAGGGATATTAATAATTACATTTCTAAAGGTGGTTTTCAAGCTTTGGCTAAATCATTAGGTCAATATAGTACTAATGTAGTTCAAACTATTAAAGAATCTGGTTTTAAAGGCAGAGGCGATGGTGGTTTTGTAGCAGGCGTTAAATGGGAATTTATCGCAAATATTGTTGAATTAAATAATAAAGGTGTTATATGCAATGCTGATATTAATAACAATTCCTTAGATGAAAAAATTATCAAAGAAAATCCCTTTAAATTAATTGAAGGTATAATTATATCTGGATATGCAGTCGGGGCTAGTAAAGGATATATTTATACTTGCTTTACAAAAGAGATTGATAGAGCAGTTAAAGATGCCTATAAAGCTGGTGTTCTAGGTGAGAAGGTACTAGGAAAGGATTTTGCTTTTGATATTGAAGTTCGCTTCTCTGATGATAATTTTGTCAGTCCAAGAGAAGTAGAAACTAATGAATTTATTGAAAGAGATTTAAATATTCACCGTGAGAAAAAATATAATGATAGATCATTTGGTATTAACGGAAAACCTTTAGAGTACTACATAACAGAGAAATGTATAGGATGTACAAAATGTGCTAAGAATTGCCCTGTCTCTTGTATTGAAAGTGCTCCTAAGACAAGACATATTATTGATCCTAATCTTTGTATTAAATGTGGAAATTGTATGTCAGTTTGTCCTGTAGCTGCAATAGTATATACAAATTTAGTAGCCAATGTTGAAACGTTACTAAGTATTCCTGATGTATTAAATCTAGGAGTTGAAGCATATAAGTCAATTGGTGCTGAGAAAAACCCTGGTATGAAGATAATTTCACTTGAAGGTGACATTAAAACACCTGTGATTATAGAAGTATCTACCAATTTATCAATTAAAGATATTATTGAAACCTACTCAGGAGGTACAATAGGAGAACTTAAAGGTGTAAGAATTGGTGGTCCAATAGGTCCTATTCTAACAGTGGATAAGTTGGAAAAGCCAATAGATTTAGATACTCCTTCAAAATATGGTTTGATTTCAGGAGTTATGGAAGGGGTAAGCATTTATGTAGTTGCTGGTCAAACTTCTATGATGGATTTAGCCAAGGAATCTATGGCCTATGGCGTTAAAGAGTCTTGTGGTAAATGTGTTCCATGTAGAGAAGGTACAAAAAGAGCTTCTGAACTGCTTGAAAAGATCAGCATTAATGGTAAAAATGACGCTGATTTAGAAAAGTTAGCTACCTTGGCTGATTTAATGGAAACTTCATCATTATGTGCTTTAGGACAATTAGCACCATCAACTATAAGTAGTATACTAAATAATTTTAAAGATCAATTATAAAAAATACATTTTAGAATTAAAAAGAAACCAGGATCTTATGATTCTGGTTTCTTTATATTGAATTTCAATCGTTTAAGTAATTTTGTGATAGAAGAGGCAAAAACAATACTTATAACAATTATAGCCAATATTTGTATGGTGAGATTGGCGTTTTCAAATATTGCAGCATTATCTTGATTTACAAATCCAAAAACCATCTTGAAAATATTTAAACCAGGCAATAGTGGAATTATACCGGCTATCAAATATATCTGTAAGGGTTTTCCTCTTTTTCTAGTTAAATATATGGATAGGAAGGATATTAAAAATGATGCTAGAAAAGTTGCTAACATATTATTATTAAAAATTTGGATTATAAACAGATATGTTGCAAAACAAATGGAGCCAAGCATGGCATTAATAGGTAAATCTTCTTTACTTGCTTCTAGGGCTATACTGACAAAGCCAGTTCCAAGACCAATCATGATTATTTTTAAAATGTCCATACTGTACCTCCAGTGAAAAAAACATACAAGGCAAAAATAAATCCAACACCAATACTAAGTCCAGTAGCAGATAAAAGTGCTTCCATACCTCTGCTTGCACCTGTTATAAAATCACCGTTTACAACATCTCTAATAGCAATCACAGCCATAATTCCTGGTGTAAGGATGATGATTGCACTGGCAATCATCTTATCATACTGGAGAAGTGGATTAATATTAAACGCTATTAGACTAAATGTGCTAATTAGAGCTCCAGCTAGTATATTTGAAATAAAATAAGGTACATTTTTCTTGAAAAAAAGCTGAATGAAATATGCAGGTATTATAGTAATTAAAAACATTGTTATAGCACCAGTAAGAGAACCACCATAACCTAAAGTGAAGGCAAAAGTTCCTAAACTTGTGCATAGGACTTTTAACCAAAAGGGATAGGTAATAGTTATATCTATTTTTTCTAATTTTTCCATAACTTCGTTTAAGTTTATTCTGCAATTTGCATAATCATCTACTACTTTAGTTACCAATGACAATTTTTGCAGATTATTTTTACGTCTTGTTATACTTCTCGACATAGTGATTGGGTTTCCATCTTTTAGTTCTATGGTTGCAATCATTGCAGTTCCAATAACAATAACATCCTTGTTAATAATATTCTTATCAATAAGCATTTTTTTGATTATGTACTGTACGCGGAATGTTTCTGAACCATTTCTTAACATTATTTCTCCTGCTTTTAAAGCAGCCTTTAATTCTTCATACATTATGAACCTCCTTATAAACTACATTATATATTATCTTTTAAGAATTTACTCTATTTTAGTTTTTTTTTATGATATAATCTTGAAGGAGAGGTAACAATATGGTGCTTTTAGTTGATAATTACGATTCATTTACATTTAATATTTATGAATATCTGAAAATATTAAATTATGATGTAATCGTTAAAAATAATGATGATGATAGTTTGTTCAAACTCGATTTTGACGATATTAGTCATATCATAATTTCTCCAGGTCCAAGAAGACCAGAAAATGCTGGATATTCATTGGATATAATTAAGAAATATGAAGGGACTATCCCAATACTAGGTGTTTGTTTAGGTCACCAATGTATTAATTACATACATGGAGGCACCTTAAAAAAGGGTAATCCAGTTCACGGTATTGTAGAAAAGATATATCATAACGGTAATGGGATATATGAAAATATTAGGAATCCATTGAAGGTGACTAGATATCATTCTCTATCTATTGAAGAGAGCAATCTAGATAGACTGTTCACAATAACTTCAAGATTAAAGGATGGGACTATTATGAGTATAGAAAATAAGGCTAAAATGCTTTATGGGGTTCAATATCATCCTGAGGCTATACTAACAGAACAAGGCTTAGACTTGTTTAGAAATTTTTTAAGGATAAATAATGGAAAAAAGAATTGAATTAAGAAGTGATGTTACAACTGAAGTCATATTAAAAATATTCACTAATGAAGAATATTTTTTTATGTTGGAAAGTAATAGAATAAATGATATTCAAAGTTGTTTTACTTATATTGGACTTTCACCTCAAGACTATATTATTGCTAATGTTGATGGTGAAAAAGTTATAGAAGAGTTTAACAGTTTTTATGATAATTATAGGAAAGGTGATAAAAGACTGACCTTTCCTAGTTTTTTTTGTTTCTTAACATATGATTTAGGTATGTCTTTTTTAAATGTTACAACTAAATTTAAGTATAAATCTAAATTGCCTCCAGGTTATTTAGGATACTATCCTGTAATTATAGAAAAAAACGAAAAAAACAACAAAACTGCAATTTGTTATGATTCTGATTATGAATATCAGGCCATTAATATAAAAAAGAAAATTGATAATTATATGAGTGAAAATCATAAGATGCCAAAAAAACACTATGAATTTATTTATACTGAAAATTATGAGAGTTATGCCAAGAAAATTGATATTATCAAGAATTATATCTTTGAAGGTGATGTTTATCAGATAAACTATACTAGAAGGTTTAATGGTACTATTGAAAATGCCGACTATAATGAGATGTATATGAAACTTAGAAGTACAAATCCAGCTCCTTTTTCTGCATTTATTAGGCATAATGAATGGTCGGTCATTTCTAGTTCACCAGAGCGGTTGATAAAATCAACCAATGGTATATTAGAAACCAGACCGATAAAAGGGACTATTGAAAGAGGCAAGAACTTTCTATCGGATTTTATAAATAAAATTAGACTTAAAAATAGTGAAAAAGATAAAAGCGAATTATTAATGATAGTGGATCTTGAAAGAAATGATTTAAGTAGAATAAGTGAAAGTGGTAGTGTAAGGGTTGAAGAATTATTTAAGATTGAGACTTATGAGACTATACATCATTTAGTAAGTACAATTAGAAGTAAAATTAAACCTGGTTTGACACCTTTTGATGTGCTATACAGACTTTTTCCTGGAGGTTCAATTACAGGAACTCCTAAGAAGAGAGCAATTGAAATAATTGATGAGTTGGAGGACTTTCCAAGAGGAATTTATACAGGTGCTATAGGCTATATTGAAGAAAATGGTGACTTTGACTTTAATATTGCCATAAGGACGATTATGATTGAAGACAATGAATTCAACTATAATGTAGGTGGTGGTATAACCTGGAAATCAGAAACAGAGGCAGAATACATGGAAACCGAGCATAAAGGCTTAGGTCTTAAAAGGAGTTTGGATTTTGAATTATGAATTTTGTGACAATAAAAGTATTGTTGAATATAAGAATAGTATCTTTGAAACTATCCTAATTGAAGATGGACATCCATATTTTTTAGAAGAACACTTATTAAGACTGAAAACAGCTGGACACGATATTTTTGATATCAATATGGAAATTGACAAAATAAAAATATTTGTATATGAGAAAATCCCTAAATTCGGTAGATTTGCTTTAAGAATTGTATGTAATAATAAGAGTTGTATTTTATCTTTAAGGGATGTAGAATATAAAGGGTCCGGTTTTTTAAAAATTTCTTCTATTAAAAGAGATAGTAATGATTTGAAATATAGATATAAAACCAGTGACTATAATGAGAGACTTCAAGAGTTGACTAATGTTCGAAAATCAGGATTTTTAGATACAATGTATCTTAATGAAAAATCATTTGTCACAAGTTGTTCTATTGCTAATGTATTTTTTATCAAGAAAGGTAAAATATATACTCCGAGTATTGAAACTGGAGTGCTGAATGGCATTGTCAGAGCGATTGTAATAGAAAATAGTGATTGTAATGAAGGAGAATACTCAATTTCAGATTTTTTGGAATCAGATGGAATTTTTATTACAAACTCAATAATAGGAATTTTAAAGATAGAAGGTATCGGAAATAAATTAATTGATTTTAATGAAAAGGTATTTAATCAAATAAGTGATATGTATAGATTAAAGATGGATATTGATAGGAGGAAATGTTGTGGATAAAATAGTGTTGAAAAACCTTGAATTTTATGGCTACCATGGGTATTTTCCAGAGGAAAATGTTTTAGGTCAAAGATTTAAAGTTACAATTGAGGCTTATGGCGAGTTGAGTTTGTCACATACAAGTGGTGATTTAGATGATTCAGTAAGTTATGTTGATATTTATGAAGTTGTTAAGGAAGTGTTTTTTAGCAGGAACTACAAAATTCTTGAACAGTTGGGCTATGATATTGGAAAAGCTATTATAAGTAAATTCTTTAGAATCAAATCTGTTCAAGTATTTGTTATGAAGCCTGAGGTGCCTATTCCTGTTACATGTGATTATTTTGGAATTCAACAGGAAATTAAAAGAGAAACTATTGCTTATCTTGGCTTAGGTAGTAACCTTGGTGATAGAGAAGGTTATTTAAATTCAGCTATTCACCAACTTGATTTTCATAAGGAAATAGAAGTTACTAAAACAAGCAGGGTATATGAGACTGATCCATTTGGGTATGAAGACCAAGGTATGTTTCTTAATATGGTTGTTGAGGTTAAGACCAGTCTTAGCCCTAGAGCTTTATTAAAGTATTGTAACCATATAGAGAGTAATCTATTAAGACAAAGGGATGTCAGATGGGGCCCAAGAACAATTGATGTGGATATTTTGACTTATGAGGATTATACTTCGAATGAGGAAATTTTAACTTTACCGCATCCAGGCGTAACACAAAGAGCTTTTGTTCTTTTACCATTAAAAGACGTAGTGGAAGCTGATTTTAGTCTTTATGGCAAAAATATTGAGGAGTTAATTGATAGTGTTGACCAATCAAGTGTTAGATTATATAAGGATTCTTTAGAATAATTTTTAGTTGAATTAATTTTAGTTAAAATAATAGGAGGTTGAATCTTAAGTTCAACCTCCTATACTATATTTCATTTCTTTTAATGTAAATACTTGTGAATTCAGTATATATAGCTAAACCGAGTTTTTGTGAAGGATGTCTTTTAACATTACGTACTATTGTATAATCGACAGTAACACCGTCTAAGGATTCATCAGTTCCAGAATAACCTGCATACCAGGCTGCAAGTTCAATACTTTGAGGAGTTGGTTCAGCAACAGATTTTAAGATAACATGAGCGCCAGGATAGTCCTGACGATGAAACCAAAGATCCTTATTACTAGCAAACTTAAAAGTCAGATAATCATTTTGTTTATTATTTTTACCCACATAAATAACATCACCATTATCTAATTCGTATTTTAAGTAATTTAGATTCTTACTAACTTTCTTAGCTTTTGGATTCTTTGGAATCAAGCCTAAAACTTGAAGTTCATCAGTAATTTCCATTAAATCTTCGATAGCTAGACTACTCAAAATACTAACTGCAATAGAATAAAAGTAATTCAATTCAATGTTTACTTCTGTTAATAAAGCTTCACTTTGCTTTTTTCCTTCTTTAACTCTATGATATTTCTTAAAAAACTGCTTTACGTTCATAGTAGGAGACAAAGCTTCATTAAGTTCTATGCGAATTATCGGCATTTTTGGGTCATAATAGTTTTCTAAATCAATGTATGGTAGTTTTTTATTAATACGATATAGATTTGCAGATAAGAGTTCACCCTTGATTCTTAAAAGACCACTATCCTTATCCTGGCTTATTTTATCAGAATAGATATATGCTTTTTTTTCTAATTTCTTGATTTGTTTCTTAACAATTGATAAAAGTTTTTGTTTTCTGGCATTTATCTCTTTGTTAAAATAGAATTTATTAAAAAGGGTATCTGTTTGATGAATTAGATCTGTATCTTTAGTATTTAAGGAATTCTTATATTTTTCTAAACCTGATTTTAAATCAAAAACGTGCTGTTCATCCAAATCCGCTAAGGAAAGGTCCTTAAACCCAATACTTAACATAAGATCATTCATTGATTTATTACTAAAACCTTGAAGATATTTTTGCAAATATTTAGATAAAGATAAATCTTGACTTTCTTCTTTTTTAATCTGTGTAATTAATTTTTCAATGTTTTCATTATCCAAGGTCAACTTATCATTAAGTGGTGGAAGTAGATAGATTCTTTTTGGTAATATCTCTCTAAAACCATTTACCCCAATAGGATATTTATAGATTGCATCGATTATGATATCATTTTCTGTCAAGATGACATTGGAATACTTACCCATCAACTCAATTTGCAGAGTTTTTTTAGTTTTTATTCCTAATTCGTTATAGGATTCTATAGTCAATTCAATGATTCTTTCATAACCGAATTGAGAAATATTGGTAATAACCCCACTTTCAAGATGTTTTCTTAATAACATGCAAAAACTTGTTGGTTGATCTGGATTAATTAATTTTATAGCAGAAAGATGTATTGAACAAAAATTAGGATCAATACTAACAACTAATTTATTAAATTCAAGCTTTTTTGTTCCTTTTATCTTGAATATCAATAATTTTTCTTTTGGATGATAAATCTTATCTATCCTTGAACCAATTAAATCATCTTTTATAGTTTGGATTAATCTATATAAATATATACCATCTATCATTATTTCACCTCTGTTACTTATTTTAACATATTAATCAAAAGATGTTGAAAAAACATGGCTTAGAATATATAATAAGTTGGTAGGTAAAACAAATGAATAAAAATAATTTAAAAAATCAAGAAGATAAAGAAAAGAATAGAATATCAATGCTCAAAGCATTTGCATTTGCAACATCAAGTGTATTTATGATTATCTCATTTTTAGTAATAGGATATTTCATAGGTAACATTTGGGGTGATACGGGTGCTGGAATAGGTATTTTAATAGGGGGATTATTAGGAATAATCTCCCTTTTTAAAGATATCGGGTATTTTTTCAAAAATGATAAAGAAGGTAAATAATGGATATAATTTTAAACTACTTTAGAGGAATAATAGAAGACCTCCCTAATTTATTAGAGACAACAAAACCAGTAGTTTTTTTTCAGGAAGGTAATTTTAGGATTTCTTCCACAGTTACTACGACATGGCTTGTTATGTTTTTATTATTCATATTTGTTATTTTTATCACAAGTAAGTTGGAAAAGATCCCAACAACAAGAAGACAAGCAGTTGCTGAATGGATAACAATGTTTCTATACAACTTTGTAGAAAGCATATGTGGAGATAAGGCGAAAAAATACTATGGAACTCTTGGTGGTATATTCATTTCAATATTAGTAATGAATTTTATGTGGGTTATACCAACATTCACTACGCCAACAGCAAGCTATAGTACAACCTTAGCCTTAGCCTTGATTGGTTATTCATTTGTACAATATTCAATAATTAGGGAAAAGAAAATTTTAAGATATTTAAAAAGTTATATTGAACCTAATGCTTTTATGATAATTGGAAATTTGACAAGTATTGTGGCGATACCTTTATCATTGTCAATGCGTCTATTCGGGAACATGTTTTCGGGTAAAGTACTTGATTCGATAGTAATGATGTCTATCCCACTTTTAGTACCAATTGTATTTAGTTTATTGAGTATTTTGGCTGGAGTCATACAAGCTTATGTTTTCACTTTGCTGTTAACAATGTTTACTAGCGAAGGTATAGAATAAAAAATGAGGAGGATTTATTATGGAATTTTTAGGATTAGGATTTGCAATTGGATTAGGAACTCTAGGAGAAGCACTTGTAGTTAAACAAGTTATAGAAGGTGTAACAAGACAACCAGAAATGAGTAATACATTAAGAACATTTATGATAATAGGTGTTGCTTTAGTTGAAACTGGTATTATTTATTCATTTATCCTTGGCCTATTAGTATGGATCAAGATGTAGTCAGGAGAAAACAACATGAATGAAATGTTTGATTTGCTCAACTTCGATTTAGCAGACTTCATATTTCAAATTATCAATCTTAGCATTTTAATATATTTTCTTAGAAAATATTTATTTCATAAGGTTAAAGCTGTTATTGATGATAGGAATACTGAAGTAAATAACATCTATAAAGATATAGATGAAGCTTGGGTTGAAATTAAGCATAAGGAAAATAAATATAACAATTTAATAGTTAATATCAAGGAAGAAAAAAGTGCTATCTTCAATAAAGCTATTGAAGAAGCAAAGGTCCAAAAGGATCGAATTGAACAAGAAGCTAGAGTAAAAGCAGAAGAAGAAATTTCAAGAGCAAGAATATCCATCAATAATGAGAAGAATCTAGCTCTACAAGAGATTAAAAACAATATTACTGAACTGGTTGTATTAGGTGCAGAAGCTGTTGTTAAAAGGGAAGTTGACGGCCAGAAGTATAACTCTATGATAAATAATCTTGTTGATAATCTAGGAGATAACAATGAGTAGTCTTATTGTAGTGGAAAGGTATATTGCAACCTTATTTGATATTGCACAAGAAAATGGACTAACCGAAATTATTAAAGATGATTTATACAAAATTGATGAAACTTTCAAAAACTCTGTAGATCTTAAGTTTTTTTATGAATCAAGGTCTATACCTGTTGGAGAAAAGAAAAAATTACTCATTAAAATAATGACTGGTTTGGAATTGAATCAATATACACAAAATTACTTTTTAATAGTTTTAGAAAATCGTCGATTCAAATATGAAGTGCCTCACTTAAGCTTTGTTACTTTTACAAATTTCTATAAGAAAAGCATAGGCATAAAACAAGGCATAATAATATTATCAAAACAAATTAGCAATGAAGAGCAAAATATACTTACAGAACAATTAGGTGATAAACTTAAATGTAAATTAGAATTGGAATTCCAATATGATCCTACACTAATCGACGGCTCATATCTGGAGATTGATGGCATGGTATATGAAGACAACCTTAAAATGCGATTAGCAAATCTAAAGAATTGGATGAAGGTATAAAAGATGTATTTAAGACCAGAAGAAATAAGCAAAATTATTAAAGAGAAAATTGAGAATTACGATGCCAAGCTTGAAAAAAGTGAAATTGGCACCGTTATTCAAGTTGGTGATGGCATTGCCTTAGTCTATGGATTAGATAATGTAATGGCTGGTGAAGTTGTAATTTTCAGTAATGGTATAAAAGGTACTGTATTAAATCTAGAAGAACATCATATTGGTGTAGTTATTTTAGGTGAGTATAAGGATATAAAAGAAGGAGATACTGTTAAAAGAACAAATCAGGTGTTAAAAGCACCTTGTGGAAATGGTCTTTTAGGCAGAATTATTAATCCTATCGGAGAACCTATTGATGGTAAGGGGAATTTAGAAGTTTCTGATTACTATCCTATAGAAAAAGAAGCGCCAACTATTATAGATAGAGATTTTGTCCGAACACCATTAGAAACAGGTATTAAAGCAATAGATGCTTTGGTTCCAATAGGTAGAGGACAAAGAGAGTTAATTGTTGGGGACAGACAAACAGGAAAGACATCATTAGCAATAGATACTATTATTCATCAAAAGGGTAAAGATGTAATATGTATTTATGTGCCTATCGGACAAAAAGCCTCATCAATAGCCCAAATCGTTAAAGAGTTGGAAGCTAAAGGATCTATGGATTATACAGTTATAGTAGCTGCAACAGCTAGTGACAATGCATCATTATTGTATATATCTCCATATACAGGATGCGCTATCGCAGAATACTTTATGGATCAAGGTAAAGATGTACTAATCGTTTATGATGATTTAACAAAGCACGCAGTAGCGTATAGAGAAATATCACTATTATTGAAAAGACCTCCAGGTCGTGAAGCATATCCTGGTGATGTTTTCTATTTACATTCTAGATTGTTAGAAAGAGCCGCTAAAGTATCTAAAGAACTTGGTGGAGGGTCTATAACCGCCCTACCAATAGTAGAGACACAAGCAGGTGATATATCTTCATATATCCCGACAAATGTCATATCGATTACAGATGGTCAGATCTTCTTAGAAACTGATTTGTTCAATGAAGGAATAAGACCTGCTATTAATCCTGGTGTATCAGTATCCAGGGTTGGTGGAAATGCTCAATTTCCAGCTCTTAAGCAAGTATCTGCCTCACTAAGAATTGATTTGGCTCAATATAGAGAATTAGAAGCATTTTCACAATTTAGTTCTGATTTAGATAGTGATACTAGAAAAAAACTAATCCGTGGACAAAAATTAGTAGAAATATTAATTCAACCAAATTATGAGCCTTTAGGAGTAGAAGAACAGGTTATAGCAATCTACTCAGCAAACATTGGTGTTTATGATGAAGTACCACTGAGTGATATGTCAAGTTTAGAAAAGGCGATTTTCAATAAAGTTAAAAGCAAACATAATGATTTACTATTAAAAATCAGAAATAAAGAAAAACTTTCAAAAGATGATTTTGAAAATATTAAAGTTACAATTGAGGAATTTTTAGAAAGTATAGTAGAGGATTAATATGGCTCAACTATTAAAGATTAAAACACGTATTAGAAGCGTAGACAGTACTTTGAAAATCACAAAAGCCATGAAAATGATTGCGACTGCTAGATTGGCGAGGGCTAGAGATAGATTCAATAAAGTCAAACCAGTATATGAAAGAATTGAAAATATTGCCCAAAGGATATCTAATATAGAAAATATTAATGAACACGAACTGTTCATTAAAAGAGATGTTAAGAAAGTTTTATTTGTTATATTATCAACAAATAGAGGATTTTGTGGTGGATACAATATTAAATTATTTAATTATCTGGAAGATCTTAAACATAGGTTTATAGGCAAAGAAATCTATTATTTACCAGTTGGCGAAAAAGCTGTTGAATACTACGACAAATATGATAATGTTGTCAACCTAGATATAATTAATGATTTAATTTGGGAAAGTGAAATGTTCAACCAAAGTAGAATAATAATGCATGATTTAAACCAGTTGTACTCTAATAAAGACTATGACGAGATTTATCTCGTGTATAACAGTTTTAAGTCGATTTTACTTCAACAACCTAAAATAAAAAAACTATTACCACTTGAACATATCCAAAATAATGATCTAGAAGAAACAGACTATATTTTTGAGCCAAATAGAAATATAATCATTGATGATTTACTAAATACATATTTGATTTTAACTATAAATACAGCCTTAATAGAATTAGAAACAGGTGAATACGGAGCTAGAATGTCGGCTATGGAAGGTGCTAACAGGAATGGTGAAAAATTAACTAAAAAACTGAAGATACAGTTCCAAAGAGCACGTCAAGAAGCAATCACGAGGCAAATCACTGAAATTATTGGTGGTACAGTAACCTTAAGGAGAGAAAAAGATGAATAAGGGTAAGATAATCAGCATTATTGGACCAGTTGTTGATGCTAAGTTTGATGAAAATATACCTGGTATTTATAATGCATTAGTAATTAGCAAAGAGGAAAACATCACTTTAAAAAAAGATGTTACCTTAGAAGTAATGGAAGAATTAGGCAATAATACTGTTCGTTGTGTTGCATTAAACTCAACTGAAGGGCTTGTTAGAGGTATGGATGTAATAGATACAGAAGATTCAGTTCAAGTACCAGTGGGTGAAGAATGTTTAGGAAGATTATTTGACGTACTTGGCAATCCAATTGATAACAAGACTAATAATGATTTCAAGAAAAAATGGCCAATTCACAGGGATGCGCCAAAATATGAAGATATACTACCTTCAACTGATATATTTGTTACAGGCATTAAAGTGTTAGATTTACTAGCGCCATATGCAAAAGGTGGAAAAATTGGTCTATTTGGTGGTGCAGGTGTTGGTAAGACAGTATTAATAACAGAATTAATCAGAAATATTGCAGCTGAATCTGGAGGCTATTCTGTTTTCACCGGAGTAGGTGAAAGAAGCCGTGAAGGGCACGAACTATATAATGAAATGCAAGAATCTGGAGTTATTGATAAGACCGTACTAGTCTTTGGACAGATGAATGAGCCACCTGGTGCAAGAATGAGAGTTGGTCTAAGTGGACTAACAATGGCTGAATATTTTAGAGATGCATTAAACAAGGATGTTCTTTTATTTATAGATAACATCTTCAGGTTTACCCAAGCAGGGTCTGAAGTTTCAGCACTATTAGGGCGTTTACCATCTGCTGTAGGTTATCAACCTACTCTTGCAACTGAAATGGGCGAATTACAAGAACGTATTATTTCTACTACAAATGGATCAATCACTTCAGTTCAAGCCGTATATGTTCCAGCTGATGATTTAACTGATCCAGCACCAGCTACAACTTTTACACACCTAGATTCCACAACAGTTTTATCTAGACAAATCGTTGAAATGGGTATTTATCCAGCTGTTGATCCTTTAGATTCAAAATCTAGACAACTAGATGCTAGAATTATTGGTGAAGATCACTATAAGACTGCTATGGAAGTTAAGAATACATTGCAACAATATAAGAATTTACAAGATATTATTGCTATTCTAGGTATTGATGAATTGTCAAAAGAGGATAGACTAGTAGTATCTAGGGCACGTAGGATTCAAAAATTCCTGTCTCAACCTTTTCACGTTGCTGAAACCTATACAGGCATACCTGGGAAATATGTACAGTTAAAAGATACAATAAGTGGCTTTAGAGCAATTTTAAACGGTGAAGGTGATAGCTTTCCTGAAGATGCATTCTTTATGGTAGGCGGTTTTGATGAAGTAATTGAAAAGGCAAAGGCACTCAAGGGAGAGTAAAATGGGAGATTTATTACTTGAAGTTTTATCCCACCATGGACAAATTCTAAAAGCAGACGGAGTAGAAATGGTTGATGTACCAACAGTAATGGGACCTACAACAATCTTAAAAAATCATATTTCATATGTAAGTCAACTTGAAATAGGTGTATTAAAGTACAGAAAAAATGGGGTCTTGAAAAAAGTTGCTCTTGGTACCCATGGTATGATAGAAGTATATAAAAATCACGTATCTGTGTTTGTTCATACAGCAGAAAATGAGGAAGATATTGATGTTGCAAGAGCAAGACGTGCTAAAGAATTGGCCGAAGGACTTTTAGCTCAAGGCATTGAAGAGATTGAAACTGGTTTTAGAGCGGAATTAGCTTTGAAAAAAGCCTTGGTAAGATTATCTCTGGGTAAGTCTGATGAAGATTGATTTACATTGCCACAGTCATTTTTCCGATGGCTCAGCATCATTTGACCAAATATTATATTTGTTGACTAAGGAAAATATTAAGCATTTTAGTATAACCGACCATGATTATTATGGAGGGGAGCTTAATGCTTTTTTCTTGCCAGAAAATTTAACTTACTACAAAGGTATAGAAATATCTGCAAAAGATTATTCGACAAATAAGAAAATCCATTTACTTGGATATGGATTTGATCACAAACATAGACGATTAAAAGAATATACTGATCACTATTATTCTATCAGGAAAGAAAATAGTAGGAATATAATCAACAATTTAATTAAAGAAGGCTATAAAATAAATATGGATGATTTTAACTATAGAATCATAAATAATTTACCAATATACAAACAACATATAATGGCGAAATTGGTAGAAAAAGGCTATACTGAACGTATATATGGTCAGTTATATCATGATTTTAGAGCAAATGGATTTTTTGAAGATTTAAAATACATAGATTATAAAGAAGCAATTAGCTTATTAAAAGAGATTGATGCATTAACATTTCTTGCTCACCCTGCTATATATAATAACTGGGATATTTTACCTGAACTAATAGAGTTAGGGTTGGATGGAGTCGAGGTTTATCATAAAAGACATAATCAAGAAGACATAAAATTATCATTAGAATACGCTAATAAGTATAATTTACTCGTTAGTGGTGGTAGTGATTATCATGGTAAGTATAGTAGTTTACCAGGACATATCGGTGTTGAAGTACCAGATATTTATGTTAAAAAATTTATAAAGGCGATAAAGCAAAATGAACTTACCAAGTAGTTTTTTAGAAAAATTCAAATTATTAATGGAAAATGAAGAATATGAAGAATTTATAAATAGTTTCGAAAAAGAAATTTTTGAAGGTATTAGATTTAATTCGTTAAAACTCAACAAAGAAGATTTTTTACAAAGAATAAGTAATTTATCTTTAAGAATTCCCTGGACTGATGATGGATTTTACTATGCTAAAGAAAAGTCTGATGTCAGAATCACAATACATCCCTATTACCATCAGGGTTTGTTTTATATTCAAGAACCATCAGCAATGTACCCTGTTGAATTACTAGCACCTACAAAAGAAGACAAAGTACTTGACTTATGTGCAGCTCCAGGAGGCAAAACGGTACAAATAGCTGCAAAAATGAATAATGAAAGCCTACTGGTGAGTAATGAAATAAGTCCTAAAAGAGTACGTGCCCTTAAAAAGAATATTGAACTTTATGGAATAAAGAACACTATCATAACTAATAGTACAGGCAAGAACCTTCTAGAAACATATGGTACATACTTTGACAAGATCCTTGTTGACGCTCCTTGTTCCGGAGAAGGTACATTTAGAAAGGATAAACATTCAATTAGGGAATACGACAAGTATGTTGGAGAAGAACTCTATGAAATACAACGTGATATTTTAGATTATGCTTTTAAGCTTTTAAAAACAGGTGGGTTTCTAGTTTATTCAACCTGCACATTTAACCCAGAAGAAAATGAAAGACAAATAGAAAATATTTTAAATAAATATGATTGTCAGTTAGTTGAAAGCTGCAAGATAGCAGGGATGGCCAGTGGTAGACCTGATTGGAGTAAAAATAGTACAAAGGATCTTGAAAAAACTATTCGATTTTGGCCACATTTGACTAAATCTGAGGGTCATTTTGTTGCAAAAATATTAAAGTTATCAGGTGAAGAGTATAAAGCTAAAAATAGTAAGTACAAATGGAAACCCTATATGTTTATTCATGAGAAAATTAAAGAATTCATGAATAAACATATTATGATAAATTTCAATAATTATTTTTTCTATAATGAAGATGAAGATTATTATATAATGAATGAAGAATTTCCTTTTGATAAAAAGAATAAGATACAACATTTAGGTATCAACATAGGGAAACTTAACAAATATAATTTTATACCAAGTCAAAGCTTTGCAATGACCCTGAAAAAGGAAGAAATTAAAAGAATAATCGATGTGGACTACAATAACGCTAATAAATATTTAAAAGGGGAAACCTTGGAAATAAATGAAGATGATGGTTATTGTGGTGTAATATTTCAAGGAAATATTCTTGGTTGGGCAAAATTCAACAATGGTTTTTTTAAAAATTTATATGAAAAATCATGGAGAAAGGTTAACGATGGCAACAGTTTTAACACCAGTATTAATTAGTTTGAAAATCGCTTTTATGGCAACATGTTTTTCATTAGCCATAGGAACCTCACTAGCCTATTTACTTCATAAGAAAAATGATAAGCTAGGAACTATTATTGAAACTATAATCTTACTACCTATGGTAATGCCACCTACAATTACTGGTTATTTGTTATTGCTTTTACTAAGTAATAAGGGCTTGTTTTTCACAATATTAGGTGGTAATAATCTTATATTTACTTGGTGGGCAGGGGTTATTGCTAGTACAATTGTTAGCATACCCTTAATGTACCAAAATTCTAAAAGTGGTTTTCAGTCCTTGAATCCAGTCTATAAAGATATAGGTAAAACACTGGGATTAGGTAGATTTAAAATAATATTCAAAATAGAGCTGCCATTGATTTTACCTTCGTTATTAAGCGGTTTGGTTTTATCATTTACCAGAGCATTAGGAGAATTTGGTGCTACTTTAATGGTTGCAGGAAGCATACCAGGCAAGACTAGAACAATTGCCTCTGCTATATATTTCGCAGTAGAGTCCGGTGATAGAGAAACTGCTAACACATTAATGTTAATAATGGTCGTGATTAGTTTTCTGTTAATGTTTTCACTTAACTTATGGTTAAAAAGAAAGAGGAATTATAACTGATGATAGATATATTATTGAACAAAAAAATAGGCATAAATACATATAATTATGAGCTAATAACAAATTCCAAGATTATTGCCATAATGGGCCAAAGTGGAGCTGGGAAAACAACTTTTTTAAGATTATTAAGTGGCTTAATAAAACCTGATTCAGGTTACATAAAAATAAACGACTTTATAATGTATGATAATAATAGAGTTTTTATTAAAACTAAACTCAGGCAAATTGCTTACATATTTCAACATGATAATTTATTTCCTCATTTAAATGTAGGTGATAATATAGGATTAGGTTTAAATGTTAATCAAATAGAAAACATTCTTTTCTGGCTTGAGAAATTTGGTCTAGGTGACATAAGAAATTCTAAGATTACTAATCTATCCGGTGGTGAAAAACAACGTATAGCTTTAATAAGAGCTTTACTGCACAATCCTCGACTTTTGTTGCTTGATGAGGCTTTTAGTAGTTTAGATGAAGAAAATAAAAATATGCTCTATTTTGAGATTAAGTCTGTTTTACATAGTTATAAAGGACATACAATTATAGTGACACATGACTATAAAGAAGCTATGAAATTAGCGGATGAGATATATTACTTGAGTGATTATAGCTTAAGTAAAGTTTGGAATAATTATATTGAAGGTGAGATTAAATGCATAGAAGAAAAAGATAGAGGAGATGTGTTTACGATAAAAACTGGAAGACTAGATTTAAAAGGTATAGTTCTTAAAGATTTTATTAAAGTAGGGGATATTATTAAGGTCGAAATTGAATCAGTTAAAGTAAAACTTGGGAATATAGCTTACGATAAAGATGATTTTATTGATAATAATCTTTTAAAAGGGATAATTATAAAAAAGACTGATAATATATTTGAAATAAAAGTTGAAGATAGAGTCATTTATGCTCGCTCTGATATTGATTATGAACTAAATTCGAAAGTAAATATATTCATTAAATATAAAAACGTCAATATAGTTAAATAGGGAGTTCTAATGAAAAGTATAATTAATGGTTTAGTATCTGAAAATGTAAATATAGATAACTGGAAAAAAAAGGGCTATATTTATGAAGTTTTAAGAGTTATAGATAACAAGCCCTTATTTCTCAAGGAACATCTTTTAAGAATAATGAGTTCAATAGAAAGTATTGATATTTATTCGATTGAAAAAGATCTGAAAAAGCTGATAGATTCCTACGAAGGGGCATTAAACGACAATATTTTTATAAGCATAAATAATGAGAATAAACACACTGGAATTTTTATAATAAAGGGATTCTATCCACCAAAGGAATGGTATGAAAATGGAATAAAGATTAATACTTATCAAATAAAAAGAGATGATCCTAGCAAGAAAGTTTATGATGTAAATTATAAAAATATTATCCAAGAACATTTAAAGGAAACTGAAGTCTTTGAAACTTTGATTACCGATGATGGAGTCATTAATGAAGGTAGTAGATCAAATGTATTCTTCATTAAAGGAGATGTAATATATACACCTCCTGTCGAAGCCGTTTTGCCTGGAATAACTAGGGATAAAGTTTTTGAAGCAGCAAAGGCTGGTGCTTTAAATATTGTAGAAACCAATATAAAGTATGATGAATTGAATGCTTTTGATGGAATATTTATAACAGGTACCTCGATTGATTTGTTACCAATAAATCAAATTGATAATACTAAATATAAAACTACTGAACTTGATAGTTTTAAAAAATTATCAACTAATTTTAAAAATATAAAAAATAAAGATTTGGGTAATATTGATGTTAGATAAAATAAAACTAAACAACACACAATTAAAGTATATTGCTGCTCTTTTTATGTTTATTGACCATTTCAGCCTGTTATTGCTTGAATATGGAACTATTCCATATTTCATAGGTAGAGGAATTGGTAGACTTGCAGCGCCTATTTTCTTTTGGGCCATTTCAGAAGGAGCACTGCACACTAAGAATATGAAAAAGTACTTTCTAAGTCTATTAATATTTGGTTTGTTGATTCAAGTTATATACACCTTAGGTGTTTCAGATATTATAACATTTAGCAGTATATTATATTTGGATAAAAATATTTTCATAACCTTGGCATTAGGTTTAGTAGGTATTATTCTTATAAAGAAATTTTCAGAAAAGTATATATTAAAAATAGGTATAGTTGGATTGATTTGTATTTTTGGTGAACTTATAAATGTTGATTATGGATGGTATGGCATAGCTTTCATAATATTATTCTATCTATTTAAAGAAAATAGAATAAAACTAGTTACTAGTCTTATTCTAATAAATTTACTTAGATTTACTTTATATTTTAATGGATATGAGTTAATCCCGAATTTACTTCAGTTATTAGCTCTCTTAGCTTTACCGTT